>JAGXRU010000085.1 GCA_018335765.1 Alkaliphilus sp. | reverse complement strand
TGATAAAGGAGAAAGAAATTTAAACGAGGAATAATCCTCCACAAACAGTTCCTTTTTTGACCACTTGCTGCCATGATCCGCCGCCCATAGTGCCGCGCCTAGTGCCTCAAAGGTATCGGAAAAATCAGCAGCTACGATATTGAAACCATCTTTCCTTAGGTATTCGGTCATTATCCTGTTTTTCACAACTCCGCCTACCAGAAGCACATCTCTGGCATTTGCTTTTTTTAAAAGCTCTGTTACCTTAATCGCCATCATGCGACAAAGACCGGCTACGACCCGACCCTTGGGTACTCCTTTGTTGAGGGCATGAGTGCAGTCGCTCTTGCTGAAAACCGAGCAACGGTCGGCGACCTTGTAAGGCGAGTCGAGAACTGCCATATCCAGTGCCTGTTCAGGGTCTAAGTTCATGCGTCGAATCTGTTGAAGGAAAAACTCACCGGTTCCCGAAGCACATTTATTTCCGGTATGCACAGTAGCTACTCTGCCGGAAGCATCCAACTCATATACCATGAAGTTTTCGCCACCGGCACTGACCACCGCATCAATCTTGGGCAGTTTGGAGCTTAAATACATTAGGGCTAGTTCTGTTGCCTCAGGTTCAGAAAGCTGCGGCAACAGAACGTGATCTTTGAGCTTGTGACCTGTAACAGCGATCAAGGAATCTGGCTGGACATGCTCATCCAGCACCGCTGTCAGCACTTTTCTGGCATTGCCGTCATGTGCATTTATTACCTGCTTTTCAGGAATGAAATTTCCGTCTACCGTATGTCCAGTAACAATCTTTATGTTTGAAGCGCCTATGCATATACCTATCAAATGGTTCTTGTTCAAGCAGTTCACCTCTGTTCTAGTAGGTTGATATAGCTAATTATGATTCTAAACTAAACCTATTATACTACAATGGTTAAACAATTGTAAATTAATTGCAAACTTACACCTTAAAAGAATAGTCCCAACAAGCCATTGTATATTCCGACAATAGGTGGGCTGATTACTTTATCTAAAACATTTGTTATTATCAGCAGCAGTAATATAAAATGCCCCTTAGATTGAATTTGATAGTACCACCCATTTTGCTTTAATCTCAGAAGCCCGAAAAAAATATGAGATCCGTCAAGAGGGGGTATGGGAAGCAGATTGAATACAAACAATACGATATTAATCCATACAGTATGGTTAAATACCTCCATTATGCTATGGTATATCCCATCAGAGATGAGGGTTGAGGGTATAAAGTATACAGCCTTCATCAGTAAAATAAATGTGAAAGCAATGAAAAGATTCATCAGTGGTCCTGCGACAGATACGAGTATTTCATCTCTGTCAGGGTTTTTAAAATTTCTCGGATCAATCTGTACTGGCTTTGCCCATCCAAAACCTGCAAATATGATCATTAAAAAGCCAATATAATCAATATGCACCAGAGGATTTAAGGATAATCTCCCTTGATGCCTTGGGGTATGATCACCTAACCAAACTGCTACTTGGGCATGGGCATATTCATGCAAAGAAAATCCTAAAAGAATACCCGGTATAATAAGAAGTGTTTCTCTTAAATCAAACATTATTAATCTTCCTTTCTGTATATGCATACTATTATCCATTGTACAATAAAACATACTTTTTATAAATACCTAAATTCACCAATTACCTAAATTCACAAATTCGGCAGGTTTTTGATTTCACTATAGGAAAAACATATAATAGCAGACTTTGTTATAGATAGAAATGATTTTTATTATTGTTAATATTTTAATATATTATAGATGATAAAAATAAAAGGAGGGATACTTTTATGGGAAAGGAAAAAAGACTGATGCTGTTGGCTGGGGCAATTATCGGCATATTTAGTGTTGTGCTGGTCAAGCTTGGCAACCCTGTAAACATGGGCATTTGTGTTGCCTGCTTCATCCGTGATGTAGCCGGTGCGTTGGGACTTCATAAGGCTGAGGTGGTACAATACATAAGACCTGAAATCAGCGGTTTTATATTGGGAGCCTTTGTAATTTCATTAGGAACCGGAGAATTTAGGGCTAGGGGAGGTTCTTCGCCGATTATCAGATTTTGTTTTGGCGTTTTTGTAATGATAGGGGCATTGGTTTTTCTAGGTTGTCCATTGAGGATGATTTTGAGGCTTGCCAATGGTGATTTGAATGCACTTATAGGACTTTTTGGGTTTTTGGCAGGGATAGTGGTAGGTATTCAATTTATTAAAAAGGGTTTCTCTTTAGGAAAAAGCTATAAACAAACTATGGCTAACGGATACATACTTCCGGTAATTGCGGTGAGTTTGATTGTATTTATGCTGATTAGGCCTGCATTTATAAACTTTAGTGCCTCAGGACCGGGATCGCAGCATGCACCTTTTGCTATTGCACTGGCAGTAGGTTTGGCGGTTGGAATTTTGATTCAAAGGACGAGAATTTGTACTGTTGGAGGGTTTAGGGATATTTTCTTGCTTAAGGATTTTCATTTGTTTTGGGGTCTTGTTGGAATTTTTGGTTTTGCCCTTATCGGAAACATCATATTTAATCCCACAGCATTTAGAATAGGCTTTGTGGAACAACCAATTGCTCATAATGATTTTCTGTGGAATTTTCTAGGCATGTTTTTGGTGGGTTATGCATCTGTATTATTAGGAGGATGTCCACTAAGACAAACTATTTTAGGAGGAGAAGGAGACACGGATGCAGCGATTACAGTTTTAGGCTTATTGGTTGGAGCAGCCATTGCTCATAATTTCGGACTGGCAGCCAGTGCAAAGGGTGTTCCTTTAAATGGCAAGATAGCAGTTGTTATCGGACTGCTTGTGGTAACTGTTGTTGCTGTAAGCAATGTATATAGTATAGTGTCTAAGAATAAAAAAGAGAGGGCTGGTGCAGATGTCTAAGCTTATAGTTGATGCGAGAGGAAGATCATGTCCTGAACCGGTGGTTATGACAAAAAAAGCTATGGATAATAATTCTGATTCTGTACTGGAGGTTTTAGTGGATACGGAGGTGGCATTAGAGAATATTTCTCGTTTGGCAAAGGGCAGGGGTTATTTATCAGAAATAAATAAAAATGATGAAGAATATATAATTCTTCTGAAAAAATAGGTGGGTTTATGGGAGAACATTATTGTGTGGTTACTTTTCACTCTACTTATCATGCCATACAGTTTGAAAAAATCTTTTCGGGCTTAAACTATGATGTCAAACTTATGCCAATACCAAGACAGATCAGCTCTAGCTGTGGAACAGCTGCAACATTTCCCTGTGACATGTGGGACGAAATTGAAGTGATCAGTCAGTCTTATAATATAGAGATTGACCACCTGCATAGGGTTGAGCCAACAGGAAATAAAAAATGGTTTAGAGGGATTATTGAGAGATAACAAAAACGCAAAGACATTTTTAAAAATTGAAATGTCTTTGCGTTTTTATTGGCTTTACAAACTTAATCGATGTAGCCTTAGATCTTCTAAGGACATGTCGTCCAATTTTTGAGCTGCCAAAGCAAATTCTGTCCTATTAAGCAAACCCTTTTCTATTAAAAGTTCTATCAAAGTGGCAATTGCTAGGGTGTTTCTATAGTCGATGTCTTTTAGATCACCGATTTGTGCGTATAAATCTATATCACTCATTCATATTCCCCCCGATATTTTGAACTATGGATAGTATTGTCTAAAATAAAAACCATTATACAGAGGCGAAGAAATTAAATTTGACTTCATATAATGATGAAAATTATAAAATTTCCCATAGAATTTCAGAAAAATATGGATTATACTATAATTGCTCTGATTCAGAAGGAGTATGAATTGAATTAGAATATTGAAATCTCAAAATTTGCATAGTGTACCTTCGGTAATTGAAGAAAAAGGGAGAAAATGATGACTTCAAATATAGTAATCGGAAAACCAGAGTTATTAAAACGTATAAATCGGAATATCATTATAAAGCTGATAATAAAGCACGAGGTCATCAGTCGATCTGAGCTTTCAAAGATTACAAAATTAGCGCTCCCAAGTGTTATGAGAATTGTAGATGGGTTGATAGCAGAAGACCTAGTGAAGGAAGTTGGTAAGGGAGATTCGACCGGTGGAAGGAAGCCGAGCTTAATCACACTTAATCAAAATGCATTATATATTATAGGTGTCGAAATAGCTATTAAAACCTTTATAGTCCTTACGGATTTAAGCGGGAACATAATTGACAGATGGGAATCTCCTCAGATGGCATATGTGTCACCGGAGGAAATGCTTGAGAAGATTAATGAAAA
>JAGXRU010000084.1 GCA_018335765.1 Alkaliphilus sp. | reverse complement strand
TGTCAGAAAGATATATCACTGACAGATATCTTCCGGACAAGGCAATAGATGTAATTGACGAAGCAGGCTCCAAAGTAAATCTTAGAAACTATGGATTGGTAAAATTGGTAGAATTGCAGGATAAACTAAAAAATCTTCAAGAAGAAATGGAAAAAGCGGCTAGAGTAAACGATTATGAAAAAGCGGCCAAATTTAAAATGAGGGAATATACACTCCTTGACGAAATAAATACCTATGAAATAGGAACTAAGAATATTGAGGTAACCGTAGAGGATATTGCTCATGTAATTGAAGCCTGGACAAAAATACCTGTGCAGAAAATTACTGAGAAGGAAGCCAACAAGCTGCTGGAGCTGGAGGATCGTCTTCATAAAAGGGTAATAGGTCAGCATCAAGCCATTGAAAGCCTGGCTAAAACCATAAGAAGAAACCGTTCCGGCTTTAGGAAAAAAAACAAGCCCGCATCCTTTATCTTCGTTGGACCTACAGGCGTGGGAAAAACAGAGCTGGTGAAAGCCTTGGCATGCGAGCTGTTTGGAAATGAAGAAGCCATGATACGAATGGATATGTCTGAATACATGGAAAAGCATACAGTATCAAAGCTGATCGGAGCACCTCCAGGCTATGTGGGCTTCGACCAGGGAGGACAGCTGACAGAAAAGGTGAGGAGAAAACCTTACTCTGTTATTCTGATGGATGAAATTGAAAAAGCACATCCCGATATCTTCAATGTACTGCTTCAGATCCTTGATGACGGAAGATTGACAGATGGGCAGGGAAGAACCGTTCATTTCGAAAACACCGTTATCATTATGACCTCAAATGCGGGAACGAGTCTGAAGTCAAATGGTATAGGGTTTGAAAAGGATGGCTATGACGCACTTGAAAGCAGAATTAAAGATGTGTTAAGGGATACCTTCAGACCTGAATTTTTGAACCGTGTGGATGAAACCATCGTATTTACCAGATTAAATATTGAGGAATTAAGGTTGATCGTAGACTTGATGCTCAAAGATATCGTTGATGAGGTCAGTGAAAAGGAAATGAATATAACAATAACTCAAGAGGTTAAGGAATTTGTTCTTGAAAAAGGATATGATGAAAAATACGGAGCAAGACCTCTGAGAAGAACCATACAAAAATATTTAGAGGACGAAATAGCCGAAAAATTCTTAAGGAACAAACTCCATCCAGGGGCTATGATCAAGGCAGTTATGAAAGATGGAAAGGTAAGCTTAGAGGAAGAAGTGTAAAGAAAACCTTTATTAAAAGAGCTGTGTAGTGGATAAAAAATCGTCTTTTGCGCTTTCGTTAGGAAACCTTAGGTTTCTTAGCGAAAGCAAATTTTGTTTCGAGTTTGTTAAAAATAATTTTTTTTAAACTTATGAAAAGACAAATATAGATTAGTTTCGAATTTCATGATAAGATTGATGCATATGAAAAAAACACTCGGGAAATTCCGAGAATTAATTACACTACAAGGAGGTATTATGGAACAATTAATTGAACAAATTGCAAATGTACAAATGCTTAACCAGCTATGGTTGACACTGCTATTATTGATTCCGATTGTTTTGATTGCTCGTACTGTTGTAGCGGGAACTAGATACTCACCAATACTGATCATAGTAATATTCGGATTAAGCTTGGGACTAGCCCTGGTTCAAGGCAATGTTGGCACACCGGGTTTACCGGAATTTCCTATCGTAAGATTGATGAGCAGAGTAACAATAACAGCATTAATCGCATCCTTCTTTGTCGGAGGGCAAGAGCTAAAGAAAATACTTACCAAACAAAAACTAGAAGGTGACGACATTATTGTACCGTCCGATGAGGAAATTATTCTTGGGACTAAGCGTACACAGCTTGTATTTATCTTGAGATCCTTCTTCATACTTCTTGGTATTGAAGGAGTTTACAGAATAATAATAGGTGCGGCAGCAGGCGATCAGCTTGTGAATTTCTATCCGATAGTAGCTTACATCGGAATAGCCGGCTCAATAATATTGATCGATTATAAAGCAACAATTAATAACAAATCTCAATATATAAGAAAAGGTTTATATGAAATCATAGTAATTCTATTAATTTTGGTTATTTCAGCTACTATTGCACGAGGGGTTAAGCCAGTTATAGCATTACCTCAAATTTTCTTTGCAATGATTATGTCCGCCAGTTTAGGTGCTATATTATCTGAATGGAGGTTTGGACCGACATTAAGATCATTGCTATTTGCCGGAATTCCGGTTGTATTGGCAGCTAACTTTATAGTAGGCGGCTCACAAATTATTGCAGCCTTTGGTCTGACAGAAATGAAAGCGGTTATGGCTTATGGTCTTTTGGGTCAAGTGTTCTGGATGTTTGGTGGATTAACACTTCTGATCCTATTTGGTGCGGCTAATCATGTCCGTAATCTTGCACCGGGTATGGCGGGGTCGCTTTCTCACTCAGGACTAACCGGAGCTTGTACCGCAGGTGACCTTGGAGTAGATGCGGCACTTAGAGCGCCGATAATGATAAATATTCCTTTCTTTGGGCATATTTTTGTTTTCTCCATACTGGCAGCGAGTGCTGCAGGCGGTGCTTTGCTAGTGGGATGGGTCTTACCGTTGATCGCTTTTGGTATCGGATTAACAATAGTGTCATTAAAAACACTTAGAGGTGCAAAGGGTCAAGAGGTTCTTGAAGTTAAAGGACTAATGCAGTTCTCCTTTGGATTTCAGTTAGTTGCGGTATTTGGAAGCTTCTTAATGCTGCATATGGGTGGTATGCCGATAAATGATGCAGCTATGGCGACTTCATCAGCTATTTCCCACTTTGGATTGTTTGCGGCAATTCAAGGAGGTATGTTTGGAGCACAAGCAGCAGTAATGATTCCGTTTATTTTTGCTATGCCATTCCTAATTCATCCATTTGTTTTTGGAATGTTTGGTAAGGCAGTTGAAAATAACGGGGAAATGCCTGTAAAAATAGTATATACACTAGCTTCGATTGGTGTTATAGGTGTTTTTTACGCATTGTTCTTTGCATAAAAAATTGATATATTTTAGCGTTTGCCTGTGACAAGGGGACGTTTCGTTTGTCATTTTCGGATGACAAACGAAACGTCCCCTTGTCATGTCATGATTTCGACAAAAAAATAGAGGAATTTGTCACATAGAAATAGAATATTGAATCTCTACGTATAGATATAGATCATTTGGGGGGAAGAATATGAAGGGTATCAGAATATATTCTATTGGTATTATATTGTTAATGTGCGTTGTAAACTCATTGATTTTATTATTCATAACTCCTTTGTTGGGTAAATCCGAAGTGCTTAAATACCTGTTGTCAGCTGTAATTTCATCGGGAGTCCTGTTTATCCTCCTTGAAGGATTAAAGGGGAAAATCCGTCAAGAGATTAAAATTGTAGAAGATAGCATGAGGCAATTTGCCAAGGGAAATTTCTTGTCTGGCTTAGGAAAAAGATTAAGCCTAAATGAGTTTAAAACTCTTGAAGAACAAATTGTTAAGGTTGAAGAAAAGATGAAAAACTGGGTTTATCATATTCTATATTCAGAAGTTAATCTTGGCAGCCTAGCGAAAAAACTTAATGACAGCTCGAAAATATCTTTAAAGAGCATGAGGGAAATTTCCGGAAGCGTAGATGACATGAGGGTTGGATCTACAAAGGCAGCGAATGATTCCGCAGAAAATGCTGCCATTTCAGAGGAGCTGTTGGGATCTAACACTGAGGTTGCCGCATATAGCAATGATGCAAAAAATTTCGCCCAAGAATCAGTGGAAAATATAAAAAGAGACAGCAAAGTAATATCTGACGCATTGAGCAATGTCGGTGAGATCGGGACACTGATGACAGAATCATCTAGCTCTATTAACACACTCAAACAATTACTAGAGTCTATAGCCAGTATGGCGGGTGCTATTTCTGCCATAGCAGATCAGACCAACCTTTTGTCCCTAAATGCCTCAA
>JAGXRU010000083.1 GCA_018335765.1 Alkaliphilus sp. | reverse complement strand
AAATATCTAAAAACAAGGTAAACCTTTCCTTCGATGCACAACTTCTTCTTGGTATACTGGCTGGTGCATTTATTGCTTTTGCTTCACAAGGGTCGAATATGGCTGCATTTAACCTGTTTGCAAAACCTGAAACCTATGGGCTTGGAAAAGCATTGGCAGGTGCAATATTTGGTACAGGTCTAATGTTGGTAATACTTGCTGGGGGAGAACTATTTACAGGTAATACTCTTATCTCTATTGGTGTGCTACAAGGTGAAATACAACTTTCTAAAATGTTGAACAACTGGTTCTTCGTCTATTTGGGTAATTTTGTTGGATCACTATTAATCGCCTATATGATGGTACATTCTGGTTTGTTTAACAGTGCTGCAAATGAGTTAGGAGGAGTAACTATAAGAATTGCTTCCTATAAAGTAGGTCTATCCTTTATGCCCGCTTTTTACCTAGGTGTAATGTGTAACTGGCTTGTGTGTTTGGCTGTTTGGATGTCCTACGGTGCAAAAGATGTCGTTGGAAAAATATTTGCCATCTTTTTTCCAATATGGCTATTCATAACTTCAGGCTTTGAACACAGTATAGCAAATATGTACTATATTCCTGCAGGTATAATGGCTAAAGCTAATCAAGATTGGGTGGCAGCATCTCATTTGGATTTATCAACATTGGATGCATTAAATTGGGGCTCTTTCTTTACAAAAAATCTTATTCCTGTAACCCTCGGAAATATTGTGGGTGGTGTACTGTTTGTAGGAGCAATATACTGGTTTGTATATTTAAAGAAAAACGATACCAAAAAAGCCTTTAGAAAAAGAAATGAGCTTGAACGAGTAAAATCTATTCATAAGTCTATTTCTTAACACTTTTGGAATAATTAATTTTATTTTGATATTAAATAAGGAAAATATAGTTCTATACGAATTGAAAAAACATATAACTAGAGAATTTTATCAGCTCTAGTTATATGTTTTTTGGCAGTATTTACACATGTTCATAATTCACACTTACTCAATCCTTTGCATACATTGTTATTAGCAAAAGACAATTCAATCTAA
Source organism: Alkaliphilus sp. (assembly GCA_018335765.1). Classification (GTDB taxonomy): domain Bacteria; phylum Bacillota; class Clostridia; order Peptostreptococcales; family Thermotaleaceae; genus JAGXRU01. Next base: position 1,968 of record JAGXRU010000083.1, on the reverse strand, counting down.
TAGATACTTATAACTCTATGTGTAAATATAAGGAGGTATTGTGATGAGTGACGTTAAAAAAGGGTTTTTAGGTGGATTTGGTGACAATTCTTCACTATTGTTCTTTTTTCTGCTCTTAGTCGTCTTATTCGGCGGTGGAATGGGCGGTGGTTGTGGCGGAATCGGAGATATTTTTGGTGGATTTGGAGACAATCCAAGTCTGTTATTCTTCTTCCTGCTTTTAGTAGTCTTATTTGGTGGAGGATTGAGATTCTAGTAAAAAGAATTGGGCTTAGACCCAATTCCTCTGCATAGTACAACATTAATATTAAGACAGTTTCTGGTCTTAATATTAATGTTTATATGGCTTCTTTTATAGCCCTGATTACATAGTCAATATCCTCTTTGCCTACCCAATAATTTGTAACAAATCTCATAAGACCATCTTCCTCTGGATTAATAAGAATTCCCTTTTTCACAAATTCCTTCACCAAAGCATCGGTGTCAATTCCTGTATCCTTCATTGTGAAAAATACCATGTTTATGTGAATGTCCTCTAACATAACCTGAATACCATGAATCTTTGACAACTCTCGCCCTAAGTATTGAGCATTTTTATGATCTTCATTTAAACAACCTATCATCTCCCTTATGGATACGAGCCCTGCGGCTGCTAAAAAACCAGACTGTCTCAATCCTCCTCCCATTAGTTTCCTTCCTTTTCTAGCTCTTTCAATAAAATGTTTAGAACCAGCTAATATGGAACCCACAGGCGAACATAGACCCTTAGACAGACAAAACATCACCGAATCACAATATTTCGTTATTTCCCTGGCATTCACATTCAGATGTATCGCTGCATTAAACAATCTTGCTCCATCAAGATGAATTGGTACATTATTAGATTGTGAAACCTCATGGATAGCTCTCATGTTGTCCAATGATATGACCCTTCCATTGGAATGAGCATTTTCCAAGCATATTAATCCTGTAGAAGGGTAGTGTATATCCTCACCTCTTATTTTACTTCTCACTTCATCAGGATTCAATTCTCCTCTGATACTCTTTAAGGTTCTCAATTGAACACCTGCTATTACCGATGCTCCACCAACCTCATGCATCACAATATGACAGTCATCTCCTAAAAGAACCTCATCTCCTCTTTTGCAATGAATCAAAAGTGCCAATTGATTCCCGAAGGTTCCGCTAGGGACAAATAACGCTGCTTCCTTTCCCACAACCTCCGCTGCATATTCCTCAAGTTCCCTTACAGTAGGATCATCACCATATACATCATCCCCTACCACCGCAGTATACATGGCATCTTTCATCTTTTGAGTCGGCATAGTTACCGTATCGCTTCTTAAATCTATTTTCTTCATAGTCCCCTCCTTATGGTCTGCATAATATGTTTTGGAAATTTTTATCCATAACGATTCTTTTGCTTTAGCCTAGGTTTCATTTGAAATGAAGTCATTTAATTATGCTTTATTTATCCTTGCACAGATACTGCTTTTGCTTATGAAACTACCGTCTATTAAAGCATCAACCCTGCAACAACCCCTAAAACTTGATCTTGATTCAACGAAATTATATCATAAAGCTTTCTTTGTTTAAACACTGCACAGCCCAACAGATGCATTTCATTAGTAGAATTAGCGAAACAGCTGCTATTTTTAGTGTATCTTAGTGATCAATTTTATCTCAGCGGCGTTACCAAGCTTCGAAATAAGTGCAACTAGAGTTCAGGTGGAGTAAAAACTCCATCTGAACTAAGTTTTCTTTATAAGTAACCTGACTGTCACAAATGGTTTTTTACTGAATACTATGAATTAAATTGAAGTGCAACGAAGGGAGGAACGTCTATGGAAAAGGTTGTTGAGATTAAATCTATTGCTATGAGTTATCATATGCCATCAGGTGAAACACAGGCAATAAAGGATTTATCCTTAGATGTCTTCAAAGGTGAAATTGTAGTAATAATAGGAC
>JAGXRU010000082.1 GCA_018335765.1 Alkaliphilus sp. | reverse complement strand
TCATTATATTTAATATTTTTTTTCTTGTTTTCATTAGCATAAGAACTGTGAGTAATAGATTGGTTTAATAGTTGAATATCATTGAATTTATAGTTAAGTATTTCTGAGAGTTCTAATAATAATCTATTCCTATTAAAAATGTCATTGTTGATTTGCATACAAGTCCTCCTGTTATAAAAACTAAATTCATAAACTATTGTACACTTTTTTGTTCAAAAATAACAGTTCTATGCTAAATAAAAAGGAAGTCATAGCTGACCTCCGAATTTAATCGACTTTTTTTATGATAATTGTAGCGTTATGACCACCAAAACCTAGAGAATTTGACAGAGTAAAGTTCACACTTTTATTTCTTCCAACGTTTGGAACATAGTCCAAATCACATTCTGGATCTGGTGTATCATAATTAATTGTAGGTGGTATAAAACCATCTTTAATACTCATCACACAAGCGATTGCTTCAATACCTCCCGCTGCACCCAAAAGATGTCCGGTCATGGATTTGGTAGAACTTACTGCCAATTTATCGGAATGATCACCAAAAACTGTTTTTATTGCCATGCTTTCAAACTTATCATTATATGGTGTCGATGTTCCATGTGCATTAATATAATCTATATGGTCAGGGGTAATGTTCGCATCGTTTAATGCGTTCTTCATGGCCCTAGCCGCGCCCTCACCACCTGGAGCTGGAGCTGTTATGTGATAAGCATCTGCACTCATACCATAACCTACAACCTCTCCATAGATCATTGCCCCTCTCTTAATAGCATGTTCATACTCTTCTAGCAACAGGATACCTGCACCCTCGCCCATTACAAAGCCGTCTCTATCTTTATCAAATGGTCTACTTGCTTTATCAGGTTGATCATTTCTTATGGACATGGCTTTCATGGAACAAAATCCCGCCATGGATAATGGTGTTATTGAAGCCTCTGTTCCACCAGTAATAATAATATCAGCATCGCCTCTTTGCAATATTTTAAAAGCTTCTCCTATAGCATTTGTTGATGAAGCGCAAGCAGTAACTACAGTGGTATTAGGACCCTTAGCTCCAAACGTCATGGATACTTGACCAGATCCTATATTGGAAATCATCATTGGAATGAAAAAAGGACTTACTCTGCTCGGACCTTTCGAAATCAACTTCTGATGCTCTTTTTCTAAGGTTTCAATGCCCCCAATACCTGAACCAAGTACCACGCCAAATCTATACTGATCAATTTTTTCTAGCTTAATTTCCGAATCATCAATTGCCAATTTACTGGCTGCCACTGCAAATTGAGTAAACCTATCCATTCTTTTAGACTCTTTTCTATCAATAAAGTCGTTAGGTTCAAAATCTTTTATTTCACCAGCTATTTTAGTTGGAAATTCATCTGCATCAAATTTAGTTATTTTTGCAATGCCACTTTTTCCAACTTTTAGACTGCTCCAATATTTTTCTTTGCCAATTCCCACCGGAGTTATTGCTCCGATCCCTGTTATAACTACTCGTTTTTTCAAGTGATAACCTCCCCAGTAAGAAATAAATATATAAACCGAAAAATATATTAAACATATCTAGCTTCGATATTTTCTGCATTAAATTGCATCATATGTTTTCTTCAATATAAGCAACAATATTTCCAATATTCTTAAATTTTTCAGCTTCTTCATCAGGTATTTCAATACCAAATTCATCTTCTAAAGCCATCATGATTTCAACAGCATCTAAAGAATCAGCTTCAAGTTCCTTCATAAGTGAAGTGCTTGGTTTAATACCTTCTGCACTGTCTAGTCCAAGCTGATCTGCAATGATTTCAACCACTTTTTCAAATACCATTTCAAATTCACCTCCCTTCGAATAAAAATTACATTACCATACCACCATCAACATTAAATACCTGCCCTGTTATGTAGCTTGCTTCTTCAGTACATAAAAATACCACTATATTAGCCACATCCTCAGGAGCACCTAGACGTTTCAACGGAATACCAGCCATTAACCCTTCTTTAACTTCAGCAGATAGTTTATCAGTCATATCTGTTTGAATATATCCTGGTGCGACTGCATTCACGTTAATATTTCTACTACCTAATTCTTTTGCTATGGATTTAGTAAATCCAATTATCCCTGCTTTTGAGGCAGCGTAATTTGCCTGACCTGCATTTCCAACAATTCCTATGACAGAAGCAACGCTTACAATCTTTCCACTTCTTTGTCTTATCATTTTTTTCGTAACGGCTTTGGTACAATTGAAAGTCCCCTTAAGATTAGTGGTAATTACACTATCCCAATCATCTTCTTTCATCTTCATCAACAAAGTATCTCGCGTTATACCTGCATTATTAATTAATATATCTATAGAAGAAAATTTAGCTTCTGCAATACTTATAAGTTCTTCTACTTCACTAGGATTTGAAACATCAGCCTTTATTGCAATTCCTTGTCTTCCTATGGCCTCTATCATCCTTATTACTTCATTGGCACTTTCTGGACTGCTTGAATAATTAACTACTATATTAGCTCCTTGCTCAGCTAGCTTTATTGCAATTGCTTTTCCAATTCCTCTTGACCCACCTGTTACTATTGCAGTTTTCCCTAATAATTTCAAAATTTGAACCTCCTTTATATAGCAGACAAAGCTTGCGTTAGTATATTTAAGGTATTCACGTCTTCCACATTATAGATCATCACATTCTTGTTTTGGTTTTTCGCAATCTTTTTTACAAACTGACTTAATGATTTTCCCGGTCCAATTTCAATGAATGTATCTATTCCAAATTCAAACATCTTAATTACAGAGTCTTCCCATAGAACTGCTTTGCTAACCTGCTCAACCAACAACCCTTTGACCTCCATATTATTTTTGTAATAATCAGCATTTGCATTTGCTATAACTGGTATTTTCAATGGGCTAATATCTATTTTTTCTAGTTCAGATCCTAGTTTTGCTCCGGCTGGTTTAAGCATCGAACTGTGAAATGGAGCACTCACAGGTAATAATACAGCTTTTAAAGCTCCCTTTTCCTTGGCAATCTCACATGCTCTTTCTACAGCTTTTTTTTCTCCAGATATCACGATTTGTCCAGGACAATTGAAATTAGCGGCCTCAACTACACCAACTTTTTTTGCCAATACCAGTGTTTCTTCTAAGGCTTCCCTCTCCATACCTAATATGGCA
>JAGXRU010000081.1 GCA_018335765.1 Alkaliphilus sp. | reverse complement strand
AAATGTCATAAGAAATAAGCCGCAACCAGGCGATGTGGTGGTTCTGCTCGGTGGAAAAACCGGGCGAGACGGATGTGGAGGTGCAACAGGTTCATCAAAGGAGCACACTGAGGAATCTTTGTTTGATTGTGGTGCAGAGGTTCAAAAGGGTAATGCTCCTACGGAAAGAAAAATCCAAAGATTGTTCAGAAATCCAAAGGTCAGCAGAATGATAAAAAAATGCAATGATTTTGGGGCCGGGGGTGTTGCGGTAGCCATTGGTGAATTGACAGACAGCTTGGAAATCAATTTGGACTTCATACCCAAAAAATATGAGGGTTTAGATGGTACTGAGCTAGCCATCTCTGAATCTCAAGAACGTATGGCGGTGGTGCTTGACAGTCAAGATGCAGCGGCTTTTATTGAATATGCAGGTGAAGAAAATCTCGAAGCAGTGCCTGTCGCTAAGGTTACCTCCGACGGCAGATTGAAGATGAATTGGCGAGGTATTACGATACTGGATATAAGCAGGGAATTTTTAAATACAAACGGTGTGAAGCAACATACATCAGTGTTTGTTAATGCTCCTGATGAAGATAGCTATTTTAATAAAATGGCAAACGATAGAGTTTGCAAGGAAGATATAAAGACAGCCTGGTTACAAAATCTTCAGGATTTAAATGTGGCAAGTCAAAGGGGACTGGCGGAACGCTTTGATAGTACCATAGGAGCAGGTACTGTGCTCCTGCCTTTTGGTGGCAAATATCAGTCTACACCGGCAGAGGGAATGGTTTCAAAAATTCCTGTGCTTTGTGGAGATACTACAACTGCAACCATGATGGCCTACGGCTTTAATCCAAAGCTTTCTAAATGGAGTCCCTTTCATGGTGCCTTCTATGCTGTTATAGAGGCGGTTACGAAGATAGTTGCAATGGGGGGAGATTATAGAAAGATTCGTTTGACTCTACAAGAGTATTTTGAAAAATTGGGTGAAGATCCTAAAAAATGGGGCAAGCCATTTAGTGCATTACTTGGTGCCTTTTCTGCACAACTAGAGCTGGGGATTCCTGCCATAGGGGGAAAGGATAGTATGTCCGGTACCTTCAAGGATATGAATGTACCTCCGACTTTAGTTGCATTTGCAGTGGATGTGGTCGATGCTTCGCAGGTGATATCTCAAGAATTCAAGCAAATTAGAAGCAATGTGGTCTTAATTCCTGTAAGAAGGGAAGAAAGTCAATTGCCTGATATGAAACAGCTTAAAATGAACTTTGAGCGAATAACAAAGCTCATTCATGAAGGGTCGGTTTTGGCTGCCCACTCCATCAGATTTGGTGGATTAGCAGGAGCCATCAGCAAGATGTGTTTTGGTAATAAAATAGGAATAAAGTTTGATGAGCCTATGGATTCAAGGTATTTATTTGTAGAGGATTACGGAAGTATAATACTAGAAATTGATGAAAGCTGTGATGTGTTTCAGCTTATTGGAGATATACCTCACAAAATCCTAGGGCAAACGCAACAAAGCGAGGAAATAGAGGTAAATGGTACCATCATCAGCTTGAGTGAAGCTCTGGCGTGCTGGGAAAAACCACTAGAAAAAATATTTCCTACCCATGTAGAATTGAAGGGTGAACCTAAAGAGTTTATGTTCAAAGAAAGAGGAAGAACTGTAACCACAACTCAAGTGGCAAAGCCAAGAATACTTATACCGGTTTTTCCCGGAACAAATTGCGAATATGATACTTCCAGAGCATTTGAAATAGCCGGAGGACAGGTAGAAACTTTGGTATTTAGGAATCTTACCACTGGTGATGTGGAGGAATCTATAGAAAATCTAAAGAAAATGATCGAGAAATCTCAGATTATTGCCATCCCGGGAGGATTTAGCGGCGGAGATGAACCGGATGGCTCTGGTAAATTTATAGCTACGGTATTTAGAAATGATAAGATTAAAGAAGCGGTATTGGATCTTTTGTATAAGAGGGACGGCTTGATGATAGGTATATGCAATGGTTTTCAAGCATTAATCAAGCTAGGACTATTGCCATACGGAGATATTAGGGAAATAAAAGAAAATGATCCTACCCTTACTTTCAATACAATTGGAAGACATATGTCGAAAATGGTGCAAACGAAAGTTGTGTCTGTCTTGTCTCCGTGGTTTAATAATATAGCTGTTGGAGATATTCATACCATAGCACTATCGCATGGAGAAGGAAGATTTGTAGCGTCAGGGGAAACTATTACGGAGCTTGCTAAGGCTGGTCAAATTGCCACTCAATATGTGGACTTTGAAGGTAAACCCACCTACGACATCGTCTTTAATCCTAATGGATCCATTCATGCAATTGAGGGTATTACAAGCCCTGATGGAAGAATCCTTGGAAAAATGGGTCATTCTGAAAGAGTAGGAACATATGTAGGTAAAAATATACATGGAAATAAGGAACAAAAAATATTTGAAGCAGGAGTAAAATATTTTCTGTAATCCAAAAACACATACCGTTAGAGCTAAATAAAAATTTAATGTTCGGATATACACAAATTAAAAGCAAATAATAAGTTAAAACATTCGAATTTTGTTGACTGGTTTTGATGATTTTGTTACTATTGTACCAAAAGGATAAAGAATCTGAGCGTTTTCTAAAATCATCTATTAGTATACAAGGAGGAGATTTCATGGAAAAGTTTGAAATGATTTATGAGGGAAAAGCCAAAAAAGTTTATAGAACTGATGATGAAAAGAAATATATTGTCGAATATAAGGATGATGCTACGGCTTTTAATGGTCTTAAAAAGGGAAGTATTAGAGATAAAGGTGTCATAAATAATAAAATGTCGGGTTTGTTATTCAAACTATTAGAAGAAGCTGGGATTCCAACTCACTTTGAAACGATATTAAGCGATAGAGAGATGTTGGTAAAAGCGGTTAAAATTCTTCCTCTTGAAGTGATTGTCAGAAATGTGGCTGCCGGTTCTTTGTCTAAGAGGTTAGGACTAGAAGAAGGGGTAATTATGAAGGAAACTGTATTGGAATTTTCCTATAAGAATGATGAATTAGGAGATCCGATGGTGAATGATTACCATATATTTGCCATGGAATTTGCATCAAAAGAGCAATTGAACATCTTAAAGGAATATGCATTAAGAATTAACGAAATTCTAAAGGAATTTTTTCTGGCGAAGAACTTGAAACTCATAGATTTCAAATTAGAATTTGGACTGTTTGAGGGTCAAGTAATACTTGCCGATGAGATATCACCAGACACTTGCAGGCTTTGGGATGTAGAAACTAATAAGAAAATGGATAAGGACCGCTTCCGAAGAGATCTTGGAGATGTGGAAGAAACCTATCAAGAGGTACTGAGGAGACTAGAATAAAGGCGAATTTATTTACCGTAGAGGTGAATTTATTCGCCGTATAGAATTCATTCGCCGTTTACCGTAACCAATAATTGGAGGGTAATTACATGTATGATCTTACAGAATCAGATAAATTGAAGGAAGAATGTGGCGTAATAGGTATATATCAACCTGGCTCTGATCATATTTCTAGATTGGCTTACTTTGGGCTTCATGCCCTTCAGCACAGAGGGCAAGAAAGTGCTGGCATAGCAGTCAATAGAGATGCTAAAATTCAATATTATAAAGAAATGGGTTTGGTTCAGGAGGTATTCAATGATACGATAATTGAAAGACTTCAAGGAGATATAGCCATAGGTCATGTTAGATATTCCACGACCGGTGAGAGCT
>JAGXRU010000080.1 GCA_018335765.1 Alkaliphilus sp. | reverse complement strand
CCCGCCTCTATAGGCGGCGGGTTTCATTCAACGGTTTCAGTGGGAGTTTAATCTCCCACTGAAACCGTTGAATGACGGGCAAAGCCCTTATTTAAAAAATGAAGGATTTTCACACTACATACAGAAGGTGAAGTCGTGACGAAAAACAAATCTGCTAAGCAAAAAAAAAGGTTGCTGACACATTATTTTTTTTCTGGAATTGTACTGTGTTTTATAATATTGCAATTGCTTCCCATGGTTTTAGCTTCTTCGAATGATACAAGCATTGTTCAATATGGGAATATCAAGGTGGTTCATAATTTAGATTGTATTATTGTTAGAAACGAAAAAGTTATTACTTCAAATATGGAAGGTAATATAAAATATTTGGTTCAACAGGGTGAAAAGGTTGAAAACGGGTATAATGTCGTTGAAATTTCTAAAAATACAGTTGATGAAACTACTAGGAATAAACTAGAAGTTATTAATAAAAGAATTGAGAGTATTAATGAAAACAGCAATTTGTTATTTCAAGATGATGTAAATAAATTAGATAGTGAAATCAATTTGACAATAGGCAATATTAAAAAAAATATTGCAAGAGATGATTTGTTCAAAGTTGAAACATTAAAAAATGAACTTTATAATAAATTGAAAAAAAAACGTATCATAGCAGGTGACAAGAGCTTTGCAGGTAAAAATATAGAAGCTTTAAAAGTAGAACAGCAATTATTTGAAAAAAAAATCAATGATTCGATGGGATGGGTTAGTAGTCCAAATGCTGGAGTTGTGAGTTATTTAATAGATGGTTATGAAAATTTGCTAAATCCAAAGAATATTCAAGTATTAGAATGGGATAACCTAATAAACATAAAAGAAGCCAGTGATATAAGAAAAAATGAAGTTATACATAGTCAACCAATATTCAAGATTGTTGATAGTCATAAATGGTATATGATAGCACAGTTAAAACATGAAGAATCAGAATATTACAAAGTAGGCAAGGATGTAACCTTTAAATTTCCTAGTAATAATATAAACGGTTCGATTATAAATATTAGAAAAGAGGAAAATTATGATTTGGTAATTTTTGAGCTTAGTGAGTATACAGACAATTTTTTATCCTCTAGAAAAATCAATGTTGATGTGGAGGTAGTTAATTACGAAGGATTAAAAATAAATAATGATAGCATTGTTAAAAAAAATGGTGAGCCTGGAGTATATATATTGGGTATAAACAGACAAACACGTTTTAAGCCAATACAAATTATAGGCACTGACGACAAATATTCTATAGTAAGAAGCAATGTTTTTAATAAAACAGATGGGGATAAAGTAGTAAGTATTGAAACAATAAATATATTTGATGAAGTAGTCAGGAATGCTGAAAAAGTTGAAGAAGGGCAAATAGTGCAATAAGGTGGAATAGGAGGTTCTTCAGGGAATGACAGAAATTGGTGCAAACATACAACAGATTAGAAATGATATTGTTAATACTTGTATTAAAGTTGGACGCAAACCAGAAGAAATAAAATTGATAGCAGTAACTAAAACTATTGACGTTGATAGGATGAATGAAGTGGTTTCCTACAATATTAAAGATGTAGGTGAAAATAGAGTTCAGGAAATTCAGGAAAAATTCGATATGGTTTCTGGAGTAAATTGGCATATGATAGGTCACTTGCAAACGAACAAGGTGAAATATATCATTGATAAAGTTAAATTAATTCATTCTCTGGATCGATTAAGTCTGGCAACTGAAATAAATAGTAGAGCAAAACAGAACAATCTACAGATGGAAGCTCTTATACAAGTAAATGTTGCTAGAGAAGATACGAAATATGGGTTAGATGTTAAAAATGTACATGACTTCATAAAAAAAATTGTTGAATTGAACCATGTTAAAATTAAAGGTCTCATGACAATTGCTCCTTACACACAGAATCCAGAGGAAGTTAGAAAATATTTTAGAGAGCTAAAAAATTTATTTGAAGAAATACGAATAAAAAATTATGCCGGAGTGGAAATGGAATACCTTTCAATGGGTATGACCAATGATTATAATATTGCCATAGAAGAAGGGTCAAATGTTATACGGGTTGGAACCGCTGTCTTTGGAAAAAGAATTTATGAAATATAATAACAAAAATTTATAAATGGGGGAAGAAAGAATGTCTAATAAATTTATGGATAAAGTAAAATATTTCATTGGATTAGATGATTATGAGGATGATGAGGATGATGTCACCGAAAAGATTTTAGACGATGAAGATATTGTTCCAATTAGTGGAAAAAAAAATAAGATTGTAAACATACATACCACAACTCAAATGAAGGTAGTAATCTATGAACCTTCTGACTTTGAAGAAGCTCCAAGTATTGTTGACAGTCTGAAAAATAGAAAACCAGTGGTCATTAATTTGGAGAACCTTGAACAAGAGCTGGCAAAGAAAATTTTTGATTTTCTAAATGGAGCAGTATATGCCCTGGATGGAAATATACAAAAAGTTTCTAAAGGTATATTTATATTAGCTCCAAACAATGTTGATATTTCAGGTAATGTTAGAGATGAATTGAGGAACAAGGGAGTATTTCCTTGGCAAAAATAAGAATGGATGGTGAAATTTATGTGGCTTATAAAAGAATCAATCAACAAATTCTTTGCGGTTATAGATTTTTTAATATTAGCAAGAATTATTTTATCTTGGATCAATCCTAATCCTAATAGTACTGTAACGAAGATTCTCTACCAACTTACAGAACCGATACTCTCTCCATTTAGAAATTTGTTACATCGATTTGGATTAGTTGGGGCAATAGATTTTTCTCCATTCATTGCTGTAATTGCATTAAATATAATTAGATCTTTGATCTTAGGGTTGTTATAGAATAATTATTCAGTGAATTGAGCTGAATTTATAAAACATTTTAATAATAATGAAAAGCGAAATATTATTATTATGATTAATAGATTATTATAAGGAGTGGATAGGCTTATGATCACACCGCTGGATATTCAAAATAAAGAATTTAAGAAAGTAATAAGGGGCTATAAAGAAAGCGAAGTAGAGGAGTTTTTGGATAAAGTTATTATAGATTATGAAAAGCTTTATAAGGAGAACATAGAGCTAAAGGATAAAATTACACTATTAAACGAACAAATAGATAAATATACCAGTCTAGAAAAAACATTGAATAACACATTAATTATTGCTCAAACTACAGCAGAAGAAGTGAATACTAATGCTCATAAGAAAGCGGAACTTATTGAAAAAGAGGCTGAATTTAAAGGAGCTAAATTAATAGAAAGTGCCAATTCGGAAGTAGTTAAAATCAGAAGAGAATATGAGGAAGTAAAGAAACAATTGAATATTTTCAAGACTAGATTTAAAATCCTCTTAGAAGCACAGCTTGAATTATTGACTGATTGCAGAGATGATATTGTTCAAAAAGATGAAAATGTTTAAAATTGCCTCTACATCCTCGTTTTTTTTCAGACGAGGATTTCGTTATGTAAAGACAGATTGATAATTTAATAACTCAACTTATAATTAATGAGGAGACGATATATATGAATAGCATTGGTATAATTGGTGCCATGGATGAAGAAATAGCAATATTAGTAGATAAGATAAAAATTAATAAGAAGTTCAAGCGTGCGAAAATGGAATTTTATGTAGGGAGATACTCTAATAAAGAAGTGGTTGTCGTAAAAAGTGGCATAGGTAAGGTGAATGCTTCTGTTTGTTCTCAAATATTAGTAAGTGAATTTCATGTTG
>JAGXRU010000079.1 GCA_018335765.1 Alkaliphilus sp. | reverse complement strand
TCAGATGGAGTTTTTACTCCACCTGAACTCTAGTTGCACTTATTTCGAAGCTTGGCGTTACTAATACTCCCGCTAATAGAAGCGGGAGTATTAGTAACGCCGCTGAGATAAATAGGAAAAATTAAATGCAATTACGAAGTAGTTAATGAAACTTCTTAGTTGTATTTAATTTAGTAAATAAAGTAATTTACCTCTAAAGTAAATTCATAATTGACGCCAAAAAGGAAAAGTGCTATAATTAATTTACCTTAGAGGTAAAGAGGTGACGTATTGCTTAAGATAAATTACAAGTCTAATAGTTTAGAACGTGTATGTACAAACTATTTAATAGCACAGCGAAAATATGGAGAGAGAATGGCTAGGCTTATACACCAGCGTATTGAAGAATTACAAGCTGCTAATTCGATTGAAATGCTTGTACAATATTCGATAGGCAGATGTCACCCACTTGAAGGGAATAGAAAAGGTGAGTTTGCGATGGATCTAATACATCCGTATCGTTTAATATTTGAACAAAACAAAACAGATGTACAGGTAGTACGAATTATTAATATTGAAGACTACCACTAATTTTAAGGTATATACGAGGAGGAATTTATATGATGCATATCAAAAATACAATTGCAATTCCACCGGGTGCCACAATACGCGAGCAGCTTAAAAATCGTGGAATGACACAAAAAAAATTTGCACTCAGGATGGGATTATCCGAAAAACACGTAAGTCATTTGATTAACGGTCAGGTTGAACTTACGCAGGATGTAGCTTTGAGACTAGAGTCTGTTCTTGGTGTACCCGCAAGTTTTTGGAATAACCTTGAGTCCATTTATCGCGAAAAGCTAACAAGAGTTATCGCAGAGCAAGAAATGGAAAAAGATGTTGAGCTTGCAGCTGTATTTCCTTATCCAAAGATGGCTGCTTTAGGTTGGGTTGCAGCTGCAAGAAAAGCGAAAGAAAAGGCACTTAATTTAAGACACTTCTTTGAGGTGGCAAAACTGGATTTGCTCGATGGACTGAGAATTCCAGGTATTGCATACCGCAGAACAGGCACGAACGAAACTAGTGATTATAGTCTTGCAGCATGGGCGCAAAAAGCAAGAATTGAAGCAAGGCAGTATAAAACTGCTCCAATTAATATCAGTAAGCTCGAACAGGAAATACCTCGAATTCGTGAGATGACAATTAAGGATCCAGGAGTATTTTGTAAAGAACTTACTACTTTGTTTGCGGAGTGTGGTGTAGCATTGGTTTTCTTACCTCATATTGGTGGTTCGTTTTTACATGGGGCATCATTCTATGATGGTAACCGCATCGTAATGGGATTAACAGTTCGTGGGAGAGATGCGGATAAATTTTGGTTTAGCTTATTTCATGAAATGTGTCATATCCTTAAAGGACATATTAGTTCGGGTCAGACTAATAAAGAACAGGAAGATGAGGCGAATATCTTTGCTAGAGACATACTAATAGCTCAAGAGCAATATGAAGCTTTTATCAGAACAAATTGCTTTACTAAAGACAGTATTATTTCTTTTGCTCACAAAATTGGAATTTCGACTGGAATTGTCTTAGGTAGACTTCAGAAAGAAAATTATGTGCCATACAACAGATACAACGATCTTAAGGTTAAATATCAAATAGCTTGTTGAATACAATGTTATGCGGCATTTACTTTCGAGTAGGTGCTTTTTTCACATCAATCTAGGTGCTACGCACGACAGTTAGTCAGTTATCTTCCATACTTGCTCAATTGAGTCAATAGCTGTCTATCTGTCGTGTCTGGCAATATATTTTTGCAATTGGGACACAAACTTTCTATTGACTATAGAATAGTATTTTGATAATATGAATTAAGACGAACGTCCGAATTAATTACAAAGGTGGTGTTATAATGGACGGGAAAGCAGAAAAAGTGAACCAATCTGAAAAAATCCTTCAGACAGCTTTTCAATGCCTGTCCACAAGAGGCTATGCTAATGTGTCAATGAGGGATATTGCTGATCAAGCAGGGGTAGTGCTAAGCCAATTAAACTATTATTACAAGAATAAGGAAGGTCTATTTACTGAAGTTGTAAAAATGATGATGCAACAATATTTACATGAGGTAGAGGATAAATTAAAATCTGTTGCAAACACTAAAGAAAAAATTAGTTCATTGGTAAAGTATTTTTGTGAACTAATAAGAAAAAATCCGGAGCTTTTAAAACTTTTTATTGATTTTACAGCACAATCCTTATGGTTACCTTCTTTTAGGAGTCATTTGAAGAACTTGTTCGACGATTTATCGGAAATGATTGAGAAAAGTGTGCTGGCTGAAATGACCATTAATAAAAATTTAAGTGAATACTCTTCAAAGTCTGTAGCAAAGCTACTACTTGGTGCATTGTATGGCATTTCCGTTCAAATTATGCTGGATTCGGACGAGGATAATGCTTTTGAGCCCTTGAATCTGGTAGGAATGATATTAAACTAAATACTAGGAGGATTGTTTATGAACAGTTTATTTGAAAAATCCACCAACTTAGGATTAGGAATTTTTGTGTATTCAAGAGAAAAGGTGGAAGAGTTAGTGGAAGAACTCGTTAGCAAAGGTGAGATCGCAAAAAAGGATGCGCGGCAGTTTGCTGGTGAATTAGTAAAAAAAGGAGAATCGCAGAGGGATGAACTCAAAAATATGATTAGGAACGAAATCGAGAAAGCCTTGAATCATGTGAATGTGACAAAGAAGGAGGATATTCTTACAAAGGACGAAATCAGTCAAATTGTGAAAGAACAAATGATACTGATGCTACAGGAGCAGGGAATTGTTAAAAACGGAAGTTTGAAATAAGCACAATAAAAAAAATCTATACCTTTCATTTTATTAAGACGGACGTACGAATTATATGCAAAGGGGGATCATGATATGAAATCTACAAGTCAAATGATCAGTACATTTGCATTGAGGCAAGGATTGAACTATATCGAAAAAAATCCTTTGGAAAATCCGAATAATATCCTGAACTGGGTGAGGAAAGTAGATACAAATGATATGTACATCTATTTTATTCAGGAGGAGAACCTCTGGTAAGAAAGGATGACCTTATCAAATCAGTTATGCAAGTACAACAGGCAGTAGGTATGTAATTTTCTATAAAACAGTGAAATTTAGGATAGGAATGATATTGTGATTATCAGACGGAATAGCATCAGAAGATATAGCCAAATCATAGCAGTTTTTACGAAGCATGGTTTTGGCTTGCTGATAGATCAGCTTGGGATTTTTAACTATCTTAAGATTAAAATGAGTATTCAAAACATTGATGTTGAGACAAAAAGTTACAGACTTTCAACAGGGGCAAGGCTACGGCTGTCCTTGGAAGAACTGGGACCTGCATTTGTTAAATTAGGTCAGATTTTAAGCACAAGACCGGATATTTTTTCGTCGAATGTTGTGAATGAGCTTAAAAAACTTCAGGATTCAGTGCCTCCATTTTCATTTTCTGAAGTTAAAGCTGTACTTGAAAATGAATTTGAAGATAAGTTGGAAAACATTTATAAAGAGTTCGATGAGAAGCCGGTGGCTGCAGCTTCCATCTCCCAGGTCCACCGTGCAAGGCTCAACTCTGGAAAACTGGTAGCCGTTAAGGTTCAGAGACCAGGAATTGAAAGGATTATTAACCTTGATCTCAATATTTTAAAAGACCTGGCACACTTTACTGACC
>JAGXRU010000078.1 GCA_018335765.1 Alkaliphilus sp. | reverse complement strand
TTATATGGATTTTAATACCCTTCATACAACCCATGGCAGAGCCTTGGCTTTTGCGACAGGGGTAAAGATGTCAAAACCTGAACTTGAAGTAATGGTTGTAACCGGTGACGGAGATGCGACAGCTATAGGTGGAAATCATCTGATTCATGCTGCCCGTAGAAATATTAATATTACCACCATAGTATTTAATAATAACATATATGGAATGACTGGAGGCCAATACTCCCCAACAACTCCTACAGGTGAATTAGGTACTACAGCTCCCTATGGAAATATTGATAAGAGTTTTGACATTCCAAATCTTGCAGCTGCGGCGGGAGCTACTTATGTCGCAAGAGGAACTGCATATCATGCTCAACAATTAATAAAACTTGTAGAAAATGGTATCCTTAATAAAGGCTTCTCGCTAATCGAAGCAATGAGTATTTGCCCCACATACTATGCTAGAAAGAACAAGAAGGGAACTTCGGTAGAAGTTATGAAATGGCAAAAAGAGCATGCTGTCGACATTAAGGTAGCACAAAAACTCTCATCAGAACAGTTAGAAGGAAAGTTTTTAATAGGTGAATTCAAGAATGATACAGAACCTGAATATACTGAGGAATATCAAAAAATAATTGATAGATTTATGAAGGAGAGATAGATATATGGGCGATCAAATTGGAATCAGGTTAACAGGTTCTGGTGGACAGGGGCTTATTTTAGGAGGTATAATATTAGCAGAAGCAGCACTTAGAGATGGGAAAAATGCTATTCAATCGCAATCTTATGGCCCCGAAGCAAGAGGAGGAGCAAGTAAGTCCGAGGTAATTATTAGTGATGAAGAAATTGATTTTCCTAAAGTTGATAAGGCAGATTTGATTTTAGCATTAACACAGATTGCTTATGATAAATATGCCAATACTGCAAAAAATATGGGTATCCTTCTTGTTGATAGTTCAGTAATAATAAATCAAGATCTGAATTCTGGAAAAATAGTTAGCGTACCCATCCTTGAAACTGCCAATGAAATATTAGGCAAACCAATGGTTGCAAATATAGTTGCATTAGGTGTTATTCAAGAACTTCTAAATTGTGTTTCCAAAGATGCACTAGAAGTGGCAGTACTTAATCGTGTGCCTAAGGGCACAGAAGAACTAAACAAAAATGCTTTGATAGAAGGTTACAAATTGGTGAAATAGTAAAAAATAAGGGGTAGGGGTATGGGTATGAAAGATGAAAACAAAGACTTGATTAAAATTATTCAGAAGAGCTTTCCCAGACTAAGCAAAGGACAAAAACTAATTGCTGAATATATAATTAATAATTACGAAAAAGCAGCCTTCATGACCGCATCGAAATTGGGTATTAAGGTAGGTGTAAGCGAGTCTACTGTTGTTAGATTTGCCAATGTCTTAGGCTTTAATGGATATCCAAAATTGCAAAAAGAACTGCAGGAACTAATCAAGACAAAATTGACAACTGTACAAAGGTTGGAAATGACCAAAGATTACTCTAGCGAAGGTACTGTATTAAAGAAGGTTCTGAAAGCAGATATGGATAATATAAGAGCTACAATTGAAGAAATAGATATGGAAGTTTTTCAAAATGTGGTAAATGATATTTTTAAAGCAAAAAGAATATATATTATTGGCTTGAGAAGTTCCACGACCTTAGCAGAATATCTAGGTTTCTATCTTAATTTAATTTTAGACAATGTAAGGGTTGTATCTTCCGGAGTCAGTGATATATTTGAACAAATGCTTAGAGTGGGTAAGGATGACATGGTGATCGGTATAAGTTTTCCTAGATATTCTGCTAATACTTTGAACGCATTGAAATATACAAAGGAACAAGGTGCTTTGGTTGTAGGCATTACTGATAGTCAAGTTTCACCTATTGCTTCAATTGCTGACTATACATTGACCGCAAAAAGTAATATGGTTTCTTTTGTTGATTCTTTGGTAGCTCCATTAAGTCTTATCAATGCATTAATAGTTGCAGTTGGTATGAGAGAAAAAGATGAAATCACAAGTTCATTTGGTAAATTAGAAAAAATATGGGATATGCATAATGTCTATAATAATCGAAATAAGCTATAATATATAGCGTAAGTTATCGAAGACTACAGCCAGTGTAGTCTTTTTTGTTCGATTTTTAACATGAGAGTATTATATGACTTAATGGAAAAAATAATTCTTAGAACTCATATTAATGGTATAATTGAATTGTTGAAATTGAGGGGGATTTTTGTATTATGACAAGACTATATTTAGTTCGACATGGTGAAACCAAATGGAATGCTGAGTTTAGAGCTCAAGGGTCAAAAAATGTAGAACTTAGCGACACTGGACGTAAGCAAGCTTATTTATTGGCCGATAGAATGCATAGTTATGGAATAAATAAAATCATTAGCAGCAATTTGGATAGAGCCTATGAAACTGGTGAAATATTGGGAGCTAAGCTGAATTTAAAGGTTGAGAAGCTAGAGGATTTAAAGGAAATGAATTTTGGTGTATGGGAAGGTTTGACAATGAATGAAATACAAAGTAAGTATTCTGAGCATTATACGATTTGGAGAAATAAGCCCCATGATGCAGAAATACCTGATGGTGAGCGTCTCATTCATGTCCAGAAAAGAGGATTGGATAGTATAAATAAGATTATAAAAACCAATCCCGAACAAAATATTGTGGTTGTATCACATGGGACAATGATTAAAGCCATAATTTTAGGAATACTTGATATTGATTTATCTTATTTTTATAAAATTAGACAAGATAATACATGTATTAATGTTATCGACTATAAATCCTATGGACCGGTAGTAGTCACGCTAAACGATATTGCTCACTTAGATAAAATGAGTAGGAGTTGAAATAATTTTGGATACTGTAATTGTAATTGGAGGAGGAGCTGCAGGTATTTTGGCAGCAGGTGCAGCAGGATCGCGTGGAAAAAAGGTTATTCTACTTGAAAAGAATAATAAATTAGGCAAAAAAATTTTCATCACCGGAAAAGGAAGATGTAATTTAACAAATGATGGTTCTATTGAAGAACTCTTGGACCATGTAGTGTCTAACAGAAACTTTCTTTATAGTGCATTTTATTCATTTT
>JAGXRU010000077.1 GCA_018335765.1 Alkaliphilus sp. | reverse complement strand
TATAGAATATTTAAGAATTTCTTCTAGTCTAGTTTTATTGTCACCCACTGTAAAGTGGTATAAAACATTAATACCTAATAAATTTAATTGCTTGGATAGATACACTGAATTTGTATTCGTTATTTGACCAATCAATAGTTCAGTCCCCACACTGAGGATCGTACAATTCATTTTCGCAACTCCTTTCTGTAAAAAAAACAGTAATAAAGCAAGAAGGTTGCCTTATTACCGTAAAATATTTTTATTTAGATATAAATAGTCAATTCCTGAAATAATTGTTAGTGCTACTGCCACCCATAATGCAATTGTACTGAAAGGAAAATTAATTATGCTAAAAGGATAATTATCAATCATTATAGAAATAATTGCTATTATTTGAGCTATGGTTTTTAACTTTCCCCATACACTTGCTGATATGACAATCCCATCAGAGGCTGCAACAGCTCTTAATATACTAATTGTATACTCTCTCGAAATAATAATCACAACAATCCAAGCTGACAATTTTCCCATTTGCACAAGAGAAACAAGTGCTGCGGTAACTAGAAGTTTATCAGCAAGCGGATCCATAAATTTTCCAAACTTAGTAATTTGATTTCTGCTTCGAGCTATGTATCCATCAAGAGTATCCGTAATAGCTGCTATAGTAAATATAGTGGCAGCAATATAAATACCATATGGAATCTTATTTAAAAGGGCTATCATAAAGATTGGAACTAAGAAAATACGGGCAATTGTTAGCTTATTAGCTAGATTCATCTACCATCTCTCCTAATAAATCATATTCTAAGGCATCAACTATTCTCACCTTCACAAAGGTTCCTATATCAATCATTTTGATAGTATTAATATATACAACACCATCAATTTCCAGAGTATCATATTGGGTTCTGCCAAGATATACACCTTCTTCAATTTTTTCTTCTATAAGTATATCATAAAAAAATCCAATTTTCTTCTTGTTTTTTTCTAATGAGATTTTTTGTTGCAAAGTCATAATAACTTCTAGTCTTTTCTGTTTTTCAGGTTCTGCAATCTGATTAAGAAAGAGTGCCGCTGCTGTGTCCTCCTCCATGGAATATGGAAAGACACCCAGTCTATCAAATTCTATGGCTTTAACAAATTCTTCTAATTCTTTGAACTGCTCAATTGTTTCACCAGGGAATCCCACGATCAAAGAAGTTCTCAAATGTATATCTGGTATGCTTCTTCTCAATTTTCGAATGACACCAAGGATATTTTCCTTGTTCGTTCTTCTGTTCATTTTTTTCAAAATAATATCATTGCAGTGTTGTATCGGGATATCTAGATATTTGCATATCTTTTCTTCTTGAGCTATAACAGCAATTAATTCATCGGTAATTTGTTCTGGATAACAATAGAGTAATCTTATCCATTTGAGTCCATCGATAGTACATAATCTTTGCAGTAATTCAGATAGTTTATATTCATGATAAATATCAATTCCATAGCTAGTAGTATCCTGTGCTATGATTATTAATTCACTTATACCAGCTGCTGCCATTTGCTCTGCTTCTAGCAATAAGTGTTCTATCTTTCGGCTTCTATACTTTCCTCTTAACTTTGGTATGATACAATATGTACAACAATTATCACAACCGTCAGCAATTTTCAGATAAGCTGAATTGTTTGGAGTACTTATAATCCTTGGTAAGTCTTCAGATATTTCTGCATCAATATTTCCAGCTCTCACAATCCTACTTCCATTTATTGCATCTTCAATTACTTGAATTATTTCTGGAAAGTTGCCCGTTCCCACGATAGCATCAACTTCGGGAAGCTCTTTTAATAATTCCTCAGAATATCTTTCAGCCAAACAGCCAGATACCACCAGAATCTTGCATTTTCCATTCTTCTTATACTTAGCCAATTCAAGAATGGTATCTATGGATTCTTGTTTGGCAGACTCTATGAAGCCACAAGTATTAACTATGATTACATCAGCTTCTTCCTTCGCTGAAGTAAGCTTAAAGCTATTATGAGATAGAATCCCCATCATCGTTTCAGAATCAACAAGGTTCTTAGCACACCCCAAGGATTCTATTAATACATTCAGATTCATTCCAAAACTCCTTTCGACTCTTCTTCTACAGATTTACTAAATTCAATTAATAAAGGAAATACCTCAGCAATTATATCATAATCTACGGTTAAATCGTATTTTTCATATTTATTAATTGAGTATTTATATAGCGGGTCGTAATAAATATCAATAAGTGTTCTAATCACAGGATCATAAACTTTATTTTTTATCTTTAAAATTAATTCTTCTACCAATTGATGACCCACCTTTTTTCTCAGATGTCCTATGGCAGCAATAATTTTTTCATCCTGATTTGAATTCACATAATCTTTTTTTATAATCCTTATTCTATTCTCTATATCAGTTTTGATTAATATATGATATCCATTCATCATTTTTTCAAATAGAGGTTCTGGTATTTGGACATTGCCAATTCTTTTGCTCTCACTTTCAACAAATATGGTTTTGCGTTTAGCATGATATAGCTCATTAAATATATATGACTCAAATTGTTTTTGAGAAGGAGATTTTTCACAAAAAAGAATGTTACCAAATACAGATCCACTGTTATTTGCTAAATTTTCTAGGTTTAGTATAGATTCTCCCATTCGCTTTAATTCTTCGAGAATATGCGTCTTTCCAACGCCAGTTAAGCCATGAAGCATTAAAAATCGAAAGGATTTAGGTTTATTCTCAAGGTATTCAACAACAAATTTTCTATAGGCTTTATATCCACCTACAAGTTGATAAACCCTACTTAAATTAAGGGAGTTAAGAAAAGAACAAACTGATTTACTTCTCATTCCTCCTCTCCAGCAAAAGATTATAACAATTCTATTTTCTGTATGAAATTGGTTAATAAGCTTAAATATTTCCGGAAGTTTATGAGAAGCGAAGCTTATTCCTAATTGTTTAGCTTTTTCAATGCTTTCATTTCTGTATACAGTACCAACAGCGGTCCTTTCTTGATCCTCTAAAAGTGGTACATTAATCGCCCCTGGTATGGTGGCTTCCTCATATTCAGCAGGTGATCTAACATCAATAAATATTTTATTGTCTAATTTCAAGCCTTCTTCTATTTTGATAAGATTATGCACTTTTATCCCTCGTTTTCAACTAACTTACTCAATTTATTATCTGCCATTTTTGTTTTTTCTAGAAGATTATGTACAAGCGAAAGTATTCATGGTAATTATTAGAAGAGTAGGATTTAAATCCTACTCTTCTTTTCTTCAAGACCTTCTTTTGACAAAAGCACTTGTCTTGGTTTACTACCCTCATGCTCACCTACAATACCTCTTTCTGTCATTTCATCCATTAGTCTTGCGGCTCTATTATATCCTATTCGAAATCTTCTTTGAAGCATTGAAACAGAAGCTTGTTCAGACTGTACCACCAGGTCAATAGCTTGTTCTAATAGTTCATCCACGACACTCTCGGATTCCTTATAGCTATTTTCAAGACTTTCTACAATTTCATTTTCATAGTTGTTCTCTGAAGATTGATCTTTAATGTACTTTATTATTTTTTCAACATCCGCATCTGAAATGAAAGCTCCTTGAACCCTCTTGGGCTTAGATGCTCCTACTGGATAGAAAAGCATATCACCTTTTCCTAACAGCTTTTCTGCACCTCCCATATCTATTATGGTTCTAGAGTCAATTTGAGATGAAACTGCAAAAGCTATACGAGACGGAATATTCGCTTTTATCACTCCTGTTATGACATCCACCGACGGCCTTTGAGTGGCTACGATAAGATGCATTCCTGCTGCTCTTGCCATCTGAGCTAATCTGCAAATAGCATCCTCAACCTGACCAGGTGCCACCATCATCAAATCGGCTAATTCATCAATTATAATAATTATTTTAGGAATAGTTTCTAAATTTTCCTTTTGTATTTTTTCATTATAGCTATTTATATCCCTTACATTTTTAGAAGCAAACAACTTATATCTATTGCTCATCTCCTGAACCGCCCAGTTTAATGCTGAAGATGCTTTTTTAGGATCTGTTACTACAGGTATCAAGAGATGAGGAATTCCATTATAGTTACTTAATTCTACAACTTTAGGATCTATCAAAAGCAACTTTACTTCTTTTGGACTTGCCTTAAATAAAATACTGGAAATTAAAGTATTTACACATACACTTTTTCCTGATCCTGTAGCTCCTGCTATGAGCAAATGTGGCATCTTCGCTAAATCTGCAGTTATTGGATTGCCTGCAATATCTTTTCCAAGTACAAAGGTCAACTTTGAATCACTACTAATAAACTGATCACTTTGCAACACTTCCCTCAAACTAAGGGTTGAAATGTTATCATTTGGTATTTCAATACCCACAGCTGCTTTTCCCGGAATTGGTGCTTCAATTCTAATATTAGTTGCTGCTAAATTCAAAGCTATATCATCTGCTAGAGCTACAATTCTACTAACCTTTACCCCAGAGCTAGGCTGAATTTCATAACGGGTAATAGTTGGTCCTTGACTAATTTGTATAACTTTTGCTTCTACCCCGAAGTTTCCTAATGTTTCTTCTAATATTCTAGCCTTATTTACTACTTCTTTTTTATCCTTTTTAGTGTTCAATACAATAACTGCATCCAATAAATCTACTGTGGGTAAACGATATGAATCATTCAAAGATGGTGAATTTCCAATCAGTATATTTATAGGCGAACTATCCGATTCATTATTCACTTGCTGTTTTCTTAATTTTTTTCCTGCTTCCTCCAAGTTGACAATCTTTCCTTCTAAGGGATCTCTTTTGAAATCAAGAGTTCTAATTTTCTCACTAGTTTGTTCACTGGTAGTATATTCACTTGCTTCTGCATAACTATTGTTTAGGTTTAAAACGACCTCTTGAGCCATATCCAAGTTAGAATATTTTGTTTTTTTTTGAATTTTAAACTTGCTTAGTAAAAAAGCTATGGTATCGCAGACTCTTTGTTTAAAATATTTAAGAACTCTAACGATTGAAATTTGAGTTAGCAAAACAAAGGCTACAATCATCAATGTTATTGAAATGACATAACTTCCTATAAGTCCAAAGAAATTAAGTCCTATGATACTAAGAGTATCGCCTATCAGTCCACCACTAACTCCATCTATTCCATATTGAAAAG
>JAGXRU010000076.1 GCA_018335765.1 Alkaliphilus sp. | reverse complement strand
ATCAGCAATACGTTTTTCCAGAAATGAATTAATTTCAGGTACGACACAAAGGGTTGACAATATAAAGATATCTCGTGGAGAAGAAATTGTTTTTATATGGTGTTTCTTTCTTGCTATAATCCAGTTAGTGATGGATAAAGTTGAATCATACAGCTGGGTAAAGTACATTTATGTGGATGACCCTATTTCATCCTTAGATGACAATAATGTAGTTGCTGTTGCATGCCATCTGGCAGAATTAGTGAGAACAAGTGAATTAAAAGTTATCATTTCTTCACATCACACATTATTTTTTAATATTATATGCAATGAACTTGATAGATCTGAACAATTGTATTTGCATAAGAATTCTTCCGGTGGTACATATGTTCTAAAAGATACTACAAAGACACCGTTTTTTCACCATGTTGCATTATTAAAGGAACTTAAGAAAGTTTCTGATTCAGGTCAAATATATACTTATCACTTTAACATACTTAGAAACATATTAGAGAAAACGGCATCGTTTCATGGTTTTGCACACTTCTCTTCTTGTTTAAGAAAAGATGAGGAAGAAGATAGTCCAGTGTATAAAAGACTATTAGATCTATTGAGTCATGGTGGGTATTCTTTATTTGATCCTATAGAGATGGTTGATGAAAATAAAGAACATTTCAAAAACATACTAAACAACTTTTTAGAGGATTATAATTTTAATAGGAAAATCATTGATGAAGTTCAAGTTCAGGAGGTACAGGAATGAACGATAATCAACAAAAACAATTAGGAGCTACACTGTGGGGAATAGCTGATAAACTGCGTGGTGCTATGAATGCTGACGACTTCCGTGATTATATGCTATCATTTCTTTTCTTGAGATACCTTTCCGATAATTATGAGGAAGCTGCGAAGAAAGAACTTGGGAGTGATTATTCGCAATGTGAGGAAGAAATAAATAACATCTATGCTACTTTCAAGCAAGATGAGAAAATTGATATGTTAAAAGAACAGGTTTCGACTTATTTTCTTAAACAGCAATTGGGAGAACAAGTGAAAGAAATGATGATTGATGAACATCAAGTGCTGCTAGAATCAAAAAAGTTAACACCACTTGTACTTTGGTATAGCAATAATTTAGATCAGATAACCACTTTTGAGAAGCAAATGCGTCGAAAAGTTCATTTTGTAATCAAACCACATTACCTTTGGAGTAATATTTATGAATTAGCTCGTACACAGAATAATCACCTATTAAAGACATTGCAAGCAGGTTTTAAATTCATAGAAAATGAATCATTTGATAGCGCTTTTCGTGGACTATTCTCGGAAGTTAACCTTGATTCTGACAAGCTTGGGAAGACATACGATACTCGCAATACTATGTTGTGTTCTATCATTACCGAAATCGCTGAGGGGCTTTCTGAGTTTCCGAATGATAGCGATATTTTAGGGGATGCATACGAGTATTTGATTGGTCAGTTTGCAGCCGGATCAGGTAAAAAAGCTGGAGAGTTTTACACACCACAACAGATTTCAACGATTCTTTCTCGAATAGTTACACTAGACGGTCAAGATCCAAGTACAGGAAAAAAGAAACAACTTAAAAGAGTTCTCGATTTTGCTTGTGGTTCTGGGTCGCTTCTCGTAAATGTAAGAAAACAGCTCGGAGCAAATTCTATTGGACAGATATACGGACAGGAAAAAAATATTACTACCTACAATCTTGCTCGTATGAATATGTTGCTTCACGGACTTAAGGATTCAGAATTCCAAATTTTTCATGGAGATTCACTTCTGAATGACTGGGATATTCTAAATGAGATGAACCCTGCTAAAAAACTTGAGTTTGATGCTGTTGTAGCAAACCCACCCTTCAGTTATCGTTGGGAGCCAAATGATTCATTGGCGGAAGATTTTCGTTTTAAAGGTTATGGCCTTGCGCCAAAATCTGCTGCAGATTTTGCATTCTTATTGCACGGCTTTCATTTTTTAAGTGATGAGGGGACTATGGCAATTATTCTACCGCACGGTGTTCTATTTCGTGGCGGTGCAGAAGAAAAAATCAGAACTAAGCTTCTCAAGGATGGGAATGTTGATACCATTATCGGTCTACCTGCTAATTTATTCTTCTCTACTGGTATTCCTGTTTGCATTCTCGTTCTTAAAAAATGCAAGAAATTTGATGATGTGTTATTTATCAATGCAGGTGAATATTTTGAGAAAGGGAAACGTCAAAACGTCCTCTTACCAGAACACATTGATAGGATAGTTGAGACATATCAATATCGAAAAGAAGATGATAAAAAATACTCCCGCCGTGTTTCTATGGAAGAAATTGAAAAGAATAATTTTAATTTAAATATTTCAAGATATGTAAGCACAGCTGCAGTGGAAGAAATCATCGACGTTAATAAAATTAATGAAGATCTGAGTTCGATTGAAGAGAAAATACGAAATGCTAAAGCACTCCATAATCAATTTCTAAAGGAATTAGGATTGAAAGAGCTACCATAAGCGATTGGTCACTAGTATAAATAGAATTATTCATACTCTGGCTAATAGAATAAGTTCAGATAGTGTTTTAAATTGAGAAAAAATTAATTACAAGGTGTGCAGATGCCCTTCTAAACGTGGAAGTTTAAGAGGGCATCTTTTTTGTTGCAATTTTTTCCGCTCAAAAGTACTTCCCATCGTGGAAATAATTAGAGACACTTTTTTCTAAACTGGTTGTCAAAATAGCTCTCTCACTGCCTATACAGTAAGGGATGCCCTCAACTTCAGAAAAAACAAATCAAAATTCAAAGGAGGAATTACCAAAATAAAAAAACGATTCAACACCATCGATGGTCAAATACTTATGATCATGCCACTTCAGCCACTCGAATTTATCATTGAAAATCTTTTATTCAAAGGGCTACACATCCTTGCAGGCTCACCAAAGGTGGGAAAAAGTTGGCTTGCTCTATGGCTTGCCATTACTGTTTCTAAAGGCGAAGAAATATGGAGTAACAAAGTGAAGCAGGGCACTACCCTATGAACACTGCTCTAAAATTCCTGCATTCTTCATTATATATCACACTTTTACTTTTCCCATCTAAGATCTTTTCCATAAAACTTCATGAAGGTAAAGGCGCCGAAAACTCTTGAAGATAACCTGGAGCTATATATATCAGAAATTTCATTAGGGCTAAGATTGGTTGAGATAATCATTTTTTTGTTGGTAATCAATCTGGTATTTATTATATTGAAAAGCTCAGTGTTGGTAAAAGTGTTTGTCATTTCTGTACCTAAATCATCAATTATTAATAAATCTGAGTCGAAAAGCAATTGATAGCTTGCCTCCAATGCCGTAGAGCTAGTGTTTCTGAGTTTGTAATCTCCCAATATTTCAAGAATTTTAAATGAAGTTTGATAAAGGACAATTTTACCCTTATCTAAAAGCTCCTTTGCAACACAATTGCACATAAAGGTTTTTCCGCTCCCGGGATTGCCATAAAAGAGCAGATTAGCAGTGGTTGGTTTTTCAAAATGGTCTACAAAGGCTAGGCAGTTTTTATAGATATTTTCTATATTGCCCTTTGGTGGAAGAGGTTCTCCACCGACAGATTGAGTTGAAAAGAGCGAAAAATCAAAGTAATCAAAGTTTTCCTTCTTAAGAGTATTAGAGAGATTTGACATTCCATATGCTTTATTTATTAGTTTTTGTTTATAACATTTACATTTTTCGCCTCCGTTTAATAGTCCGGTATCCTTGCACTTTTCACAGTGATAATGCAGCACCAAATAACTTAGGGGAATATTGCTTTCGGTTAGCAATACCGCCTTTTCGCCTTTCAATTCCTGTATTTTCTTTTCCATATTCTTTAGAAGCAACTCGTAATCTTCGGTGTCGGATAAAACAGCTCTGGCTATCGATATCCCACAACTTTGTATTTCAATATCTATCTCCTTTATTCTAGGGATTGTAGCATATATGTACTTTTTTCTTGAGTCAAGCTCACTTTCCTCGAAATCCCTGATCTTATCGTATTGGGATAAAATTTCTTTTGCAAACTTGTTATACAAGAGATACACCCGCCTTATTTTTTATTTCTCAGAAGATTTTCCAATTCTTCGTTGGTATATTTTAGAGAAGGCTCCTTGAAATTATGAAAACGATTATTAGAGGTTTTTGCTTGGTTTCTTTGTACTGGGGGCTTTGGAGTATCTTTTTTTGCAGTATCTTGAACAGTTTTTACGCCAGACTTTTTGTAATTTTCCAGTACTCCGTCAATATAGTCAATGTTGGGATTACGTATTTTTATCGATTCGTCACAGGCTTTTAATATGACACTCATAGAAAAATCCCAAACATCAAACCATTTCTTCATAGCTTCCTTTTCCGGATGGGTAGGAAGTCTGTTATAGATACCTAAATATTTTAGGATGCTTATATATTGGTAATTTCGCTGGTCTGTTCTTTCGAGGTGTTCATCTAATTTGTCCATGACTGTAATTCCTAGATCATACCAGCTTATAATAACCTTTTCTATATAATTGAGCTTTTTGATATTTTTCTCTTGGACACAATGCATAAACGCCCGCATGATAACCTCTGTACTCATGCTGTAGTTATAATACCAGTCCAACACCTTCATGAGCTCTGTTGGTACCAGACTGCGTCCCATGATCTGATTAATATTTAAAAACATATCGTTAATAATCGGATTTCTTTTGGCATCTATCAGATCATCGG
Organism: Alkaliphilus sp.; assembly: GCA_018335765.1. GTDB lineage: Bacteria > Bacillota > Clostridia > Peptostreptococcales > Thermotaleaceae > JAGXRU01. The sequence continues at coordinate 42 of JAGXRU010000076.1, read as the reverse complement.
GCTGAGAGGTAAAATGATCTTTTGCCTCAGAGGATACTTGAG
>JAGXRU010000075.1 GCA_018335765.1 Alkaliphilus sp. | reverse complement strand
AACACCGAAGCTTGATTTCATCTAGCTTTCTATTTCAACTTTACCTTTTGTCGCAACCACTTCCCTGTATATGAATTTTCGCAACGCATTAGATCAAAGGGTGTACCTTCAAAAACAATATTGCCCCCCTCCTTTCCACCTTCCGGTCCAAGATCGATCACCCAGTCAGACTCTAAAATCATTTCAAGATGATGTTCAATCACGACAACGCTATTTCCCTGTGAAACTAATCTGGATAAAATTTTAATCATTTTTTTAATATCATATGAATGTAATCCAGTCATAGGTTCATCTAGCAAATATAATACATTAGTTCCTTTTGTTAAAATTAGTTCCTTAGCAAGTTTTAACCTCTGAGCTTCACCACCTGATAGTGTTGCAGTTGACTGCCCCAAAGATAGATATCCAAGTCCAACATCTTGCAATATTTTCAGTTTTTCAACGATCTTTGTTTGATTGCCAAATAGCAATAATGCTTCTTCAATACTCAAGTCTAAAACATCAGAAATAGAATGCCCCTTATATAAAATGCCCAGCACATCTTTTTGATATCTTTTCCCTTTGCACACAGGACATATTGTCTCTATATCGGGGAGAAAAAACATGCTAATTACTTTTTTTCCTGTGCCCTGACAGTTTTCACACCGCCCACCTGGCGTATTATAAGAAAAATGTTTGGCGGTCATAGCTTTTACTTTTGTTTCAGGCATTGAAGCAAAAAGTCCTCGAATATCTGCGAATAAATCCACGTAAGTTGCTGGATTAGAGCGGCTAGACCTGCCAATAGTCTGCTGATCAATTACAACGATTTGTGATGGCACTTTATTGTTCTTTACATCAGGGCTTTTCATTTGATACATCACGGTAGAGCACTTCTGTGCATTTTCGGTCATACAGTCAAAGACAAGAGTGGATTTTCCACTTCCCGAAACCCCCGAAATACATACTAATCGTCCTATCGGTACGTTTAAGTTCAAGTTCTTCAGATTATTGCAATTTGCATTTTCAATTTTTATAAACTGTTGGCTTTGCTCTAATACTGCCCTTTCTCTTCTTAAAAATGGATCTTTCAAAAGCTTACTAATAATTGCATGGTTATTGCTTATAACTTCTTCACGATCACCACAAGCAACAATCTCGCCTCCATTTTTCCCAGCACCAGGACCAAACTCGACGATATAGTCCGCTTCGATAATCATTCCTAAATTATGTTCAATAACAATCACAGTATTACCCATATCTCTTAATTGTTTAAGGACGTTGACGATTTTAATATTATCTCTCGGGTGAAGCCCTGATGTTGGTTCATCTAAAATATAAAGCACGCCGGTTAAGCTACTGCCTAAAACCGATGCAAGTTTAATCCTCTGCCACTCTCCGGCTGATAGTGAGCTTGAAGGCTGACTCAAAGTTAAATACTCAGCCCCCGTATTAATAATGCGCTTAATTCTCATCTGGACATCAATCAACAGTTCCCGAACCGTTATTTTGCTGCCTTCATTCAAATTATCCTCTAAACGACTCAACCATTTATAGAGTTCCTTTAAAGAAAGGTTCTGCACATTGAGTATGCTCATATCTAAAACCTTGACAGATAATGTGTCACTATTATATCGACTTCCATTGCAATGATAACAGAGTTGCTTTTTAAAAAACTTATCAAATTTCTGACTCGCACTTTCAGAACGACTTTCCGAATAGCGTCTCATAAAATTAGTAATAACCCCTTCAAATCTTCCGTTCGGTACAGTCTTCGGCGGCTTTATACTCGGAAAATACTTTTGAAATTCCAAGCTGATCACACCATATAAAAGGAGTGTTGCTTGTATGTTGTCATAGGCACCAATAGGGATGTCGATAGGCATTTCGAATCCATAATGTTTTCCGGCTTCTACAAGAGATGTACCATAACGGTCTATATAGGCTTGGTCCCAACCATAAATCGCAAACTCCTTTACACTTTTTGAATAATCTATCAAAAGTTTTGGATCTAAGGAGTTAATCACACCTAGCCCATGACATGTATAACATGCACCTTGAGGCTTGTTATATGAGAAATGATTTGCAGTGAGCTCAACAATTTTGGTTCCGCAGTGTGGGCAATTTCTCATTTCCTCCAGTGATTCTTCTTCTATCACTTCATCCGTATCAAGTTCACATTCAATAACTTGATACTCCTCTGTTGCTGCTATTGCTTGATCGCATTGTGGGCATTGTCTTTGACCAACTTTAGAAAATAGCACTCGGATATAAGGTGCTATCTCTGTCACCGTTCCCACGGTTGACCTCGGATTGTTACTGGTTTGATGTTGATGAATGGAAATAGCTGGTGACAGTCCAACAATAGATTTAACTTTTGGCTTAGTTCCGATGTTCATGGTCATACCAAGAGACTCCATGTACTGCCTCTGGCATTCTCTTTGTAATGTTTCCATGGCAAGTGTAGATTTCCCACTTCCCGACAACCCCGTAAAGGCTATAAGCTTATTTTTGGGCAGTATTAAATCAATATTCTTTAAATTGTTTTCAGAAGCACCTTTTATTTCAATAAACATAGACTCACCTCACTCACCCTTTTACTCCCATTCAAATATATAATAACACCAGACTAAAGTCTGGTGTTATAGTGGAGGTTTATTTGTTAAGTTTGATAAAAGTAATAACATTTCATCTGCATCTTGATTTGTTCTCTCCAGTGAAGTAAGTAACCGATCACATGCTGAAATAATATCTTCATCCTCAGCCGGTGTATTGATGATGACTTCCATTTCCGCTTCCGTATCCTCGGACAGCCTATTCATCAATCTCAAAATCGACGATAATGAATAATTAGCACAGCGAAGTGTACGAATTATTTTCAATCGTTGTAAATCCTCTTCGTTATATATACGATATCCATTACTTTTACGTGCAACGGTCATCAACCCATTCAGTTCCCAATTTCGCAAAGTATCGATTGTAACCTCAAGCAAATCAGCCATTTCCTGTCGTTTGTATGTCTTAGAATAGTCAATAGTATGATTTCCCAGAATATTTGCTACCGCTTGTATTGCCTCTTTAGCATTCTTTGATTCATGTTCAAGCATTGTTTTATATTGATATGTTTCACAAATTGCTTCCTTAAATTTACACTCACCGCATAGTTTAATAATCTGAATCGCTTTCTTCCTTAAACCATTTTGCAAAAGCTCCCCATGTAATGCTAACCTTGCAAATTGCATTTGACTTATATGTAGCTCTGTAAATTCACGATGACCATTCTCACGCCTATTGGGCCTTGAAATAAATTTAATGTCTTCATACATTCTGACTGTATTAGGATGAACCCCAATAATCTGTGCAATTTCATTTGTTTTATATTTTTTCACCATATGACTCCTTCGTGCCATTGCTGTTCACAATAATCAAGCATCATCCTGTAACCTTAATGTTAGAATCAACCATCACAAGAACCTCCTAAATTATATTCTTCCTAAACAATACCAAAGGACTGCCTGATCGAATACATGCCAACTAAAGCTCACCGCATCACTCAGAAATCAAATAAGCGCATGAGCCTGATACGAAAATTTCAAGAGGAACAGCCACGAGTTTGAAAGTAGAAAAAACTGATCGGGTAGGAAGGAAAATTAAATAATTTTCCCGACCTCCCGCACCACCGTACGTACCGTTCGGTATACGGCGGTTCCTAAGTTTACACCTAAACAGTATTTGAGCAGGAAATAAGCGTTATACTTTTCGGTTTAGGTATCGCAAGCTTAATCGGCTCTAAGCTTGGCGGCCTCCTTGCAGATCGTATTGGCGTCACACGCACGCTTGTCGGAGGCATAGCTGTCCAAGCCCTTACTCTTGTGCTAGTTAAGTATCCATTATTCCTGGGTCGGTAATGGTGTAACCATATCGTTGCTCATGATATGGGCTATTGCTGCCTGGACAGTCGGACCCATTTTGAACTTCAACCTAGTCAAGCTTGCTCCGGAGGCTTCAGCTATCATGCTTAGCCTGAATGGTTCCTTTGTTCAGTTCGGCTTTGCTACGGGCGCTGGCATTGGGGGAATCGTTGTGGGAGGTTCGTCGATAACAGCGATCAGTTGGATCGGTGCAGCCTCGGTTGCATTCGCGGCTTGCGCTGCGG
>JAGXRU010000074.1 GCA_018335765.1 Alkaliphilus sp. | reverse complement strand
TAATCAACTATAATTTTCACTACCTATTAATTATTATTGTAAATATACCAAAATAATAGAAGTAATAATAAAAGCTACTGCACCAAAAGTTGTAACTTTGCTCAGCAACTCTTCAAAGCCTCTGCCCTTTTGTTTACCCCATAATTGTTCCGCACCACCAGCAATGGATCCAGATAAACCTGCACTTTTCCCAGATTGCAATAAAATACTTGCAATTAGAACTATACTGGCTATAACTTGAATTACCATGAATACTATTTTCATCATTCCACCTCCTCTATGTAATTACCATTCATATTCTAACATAGGTTATTTTCAAAATCAATAAATATTATCATCTCATATTCCATAACTTACCCTATTGTACTACAAAAATGCAGATATTAATACATAAAAAAAATAGCAATAATAGATTCACCTCTCTATTATTGCTATTAAATACTTAAAATATACGATTATTTGATGTTATAAAATGCTTTCATTCCTGGATATTTTCCAGTAAAATCTAGAAGCTCTTCTATTCTTAATAATTGGTTATATTTTGCTACACGGTCAGTTCTAGATGGAGCACCAGTTTTTATTTGGCCTGAATTCACAGCCACCGCAAGGTCTGCAATAGTTGAATCTTCAGTTTCACCTGATCTATGAGAAATTATTGTTGTATATCCTGCTCTCTTCGCCATTTCTATTGCATCTAGAGTTTCTGTAATTGTTCCTATTTGATTCAATTTAACTAATATACTATTAGCCGTTTTACTTTTGATACCTTTTTCTAGTCTTTCAGTATTAGTTACAAATAAGTCATCACCAACTATTTGTATTTTACTTCCAAGACGATCAGTAAGCAACTTCCAACCTTCCCAATCCTCTTCATCTAATCCATCCTCTATTGAAATAATCGGGAATTTATTAACCAATCCTTCATAAAATTCTACCATCTGTTCTGAAGTTTTAACTACACCTTCACCTGACAAATTATAATTATTTTCTTTTTTATCATATAATTCAGTTGCAGCCACATCCAATGCCAGCATGATATCCTTGCCTGGCACATAACCTGCCTTTTTTACAGCTTCCATAATTACTTCCAACGCTTCTTCATTTGAAGTAAGATTAGGTGCGAATCCACCTTCATCACCTACAGCAGTATTAAGTCCCTTATCTTTTAATACTTTCTTAAGGTTATGGAATATTTCTGCACCTATCTGAAGGGCTTCTTTAAAGCTTTTAGCTCCAACAGGCATTACCATAAATTCCTGAATATCGACATTATTGTCAGCATGCGTCCCACCATTTAATATATTCAACATTGGAACTGGAAGAGTTTTTGCATTAACGCCTCCTATATACTGAAACAATGGCATATCAGATGCTTGTGCTGCTGCTCTTGCTACAGCCATGGAAACTCCAAGGATTGCATTAGCCCCAAGCTTTGCTTTGTTTGGCGTTCCGTCGAGCTCTATCATAATCATATCAATAGCAACTTGATCTAGAGCATCCATCTCAATAATTTCAGGTGCAATAATCTCATTTACACTCTTTACTGCGCTTAAAACTCCTTTACCTAGATATCTAGCTTTATCTCCATCTCTAATTTCAACTGCCTCAAAAGCTCCTGTTGAAGCTCCAGAAGGAACCATAGCTCTTCCCATTGTTCCATCTTCTAGGAATACCTCAACCTCAATTGTAGGATTTCCTCTCGAATCTAATACTTCTCTAGCATGAACGTCAATAATAGTTGTTGACATAATTTTCCACTCCCTTTCTAAAAGTTAACTAACTGTACAAAATCATCAGGATTAAGACTGGCTCCACCTACTAATACTCCATCTATATCTTCTTGATTCATTATTTCTTCAATGTTTCCAGGTTTAACGCTTCCACCGTATTGAATTCTTATTTCAGTATGTAATTCCTCGCCATAGAGTTCTTTCAATACCTCTCTAATTCCGTAAATTACCTCATTTGCCTGTTGTGCTGTTGCTGTTTTACCTGTTCCGATTGCCCATATTGGTTCATATGCCAATACAACCGATTTAATTTGTTTTCCATCTACACCCTTTAATCCATTTATTACCTGTGTCCGAACTAATTTCTCAGTTTCACCATTTTCACGCTGTTCGAGGGTTTCTCCTACGCACATTATAGGCAAAATGCCATGAGCAAGAGCAGAGAGAACTTTTTTATTTACCGTTTCATCAGTTTCGTTAAAATACTGTCTTCTTTCTGAATGACCAATAATACAGTAATCAACAGCAATCTCCTTTAGCATAAGGGGTGATATTTCCCCTGTGAATGCACCTTGTTCTTCCCAGTGCATATTCTGAGCAGCAATCTTAATATTAGTTCCAAGCACCGCTTCCCTTAATGTATCTAGTAATGTAAAGGGTGCACACAAGACAATCTCAACCTCGGTACCACTTACAGCTGCCTTAATACTTTCTACAAAAGTAGTAGCTTCACCCTTGGTCTTAAACATTTTCCAGTTTCCTGCTATAATAGGAATTCTCAAAAGAAGCACCTCCCTTTTACTTGTTTTCAATAACAGCTATTCCAGGTAATTCGATTCCTTCTAAAAACTCAAGTGATGCTCCTCCACCTGTGGATATATGTGTCATTTTATCAGCGTAGCCTAGTTGCTCTACTGCTGCCGCACTATCTCCTCCGCCGATTATGGTTATTCCTTTACTCTCCGATACTGACTTAGCTATAGCCTCTGTTCCGACAGCAAAGGCAGGCATTTCAAAAACCCCCATAGGACCATTCCAAATCACAGTTTGAGCATTTTTTATTTCCTCTGAGAACAATTCTATAGTTTTAGGTCCAATGTCTAGAGCCATCATATCTTGAGGAATTTCTGCAGCATCAACGATAAAATGCTCAGCATCAGCCTTGAATTCACCTGCTACAACCACATCAACCGGAAGCAATAGCTTGATACCTTTTTCTGCAGCTTCCGTCATAAGCTCTTTCGCCAAGATTAGTTTCTCTTCTTCCAGCAGCGATTTGCCTACTTCATAACCCATCGCCTTTAGAAAAGTGAAAGCCATTCCTCCTCCAACAATGAGTATATCTACTTTGTTCATAAGGTTTTTAATTACTCCAATCTTATCAGAGACCTTTGCCCCTCCTAAGATCGCTACGAATGGTCTATCAGGGTTGTGTAATGCTTTACCCATAATATCAATTTCTTTTTGAATAAGATACCCTGATACGCAAGGCAAGTAATCTGCAATGCCAGCGGTAGAAGCATGTGCCCTATGGGCAGTTCCAAATGCATCATTTACGAATAAATCTCCTAAATCAGCTAACTCTTTTGCAAATTCAGGTTTGTTTTTTTCTTCTTCTTTTCTAAATCTTACATTTTCGAGTAATACTATCTCTCCATTTTTCATTTCATTTACAGCTTTTCTTGCACTCGTTCCTACTACCTCTTGATCTGCCGCAAAAATTATTTCTTGTTCCAATAGTTCTGACAATCTTTTTGCTACAGGTTCCAAAGTATACTTTGCATCAGGTGCACCCTTAGGTCTTCCAAGATGGGACATAAGTATAACCTTGGCTTCATTTTTCACAAGATATTTTATTGTTGGAAGTGCACCTCTGATTCGAATATCATCAGTAATATTTTTATCAGCGTCCATGGGGACATTAAAATCACATCTTACCAAAACTCTTTTTCCTATAACAGAAACATCTTCTATGTTTTTTTTAAGTTCCATATCTTTCACCCCAAACTTTATAATATTATTAGAATAATTATCGATCACAGTCATTAGTCAGTCCTACCCCCTTAGGGGATAGGACTATTTGTTATTTAAAGACCTTTTTCTATTATGTATTTTAATAAATCAACTACTCTTACAGAGTATCCCCACTCATTATCATACCATGATACAACCTTAGCCATATTACCGCCTATAACCATTGTTGACAAAGCATCAACAATTGAAGATCTTGGATCTTGTCGGTAATCTATAGATACTAATGGTTCATCACTATAGCCCATGATTCCGTTCAATTCTCCTTCAGCAGCTTCTTTTAATACTTTGTTTATTTCTTCAGCTGTCGTAGTTTTTTCTAGTTCACATACTAGATCTACAACTGATACTGTAGGTGTAGGTACTCTCATGGCAAACCCATTTAACTTTCCTTTTAACTGAGGCAACACCAACGACACAGCCTTTGCAGCACCTGTAGTTGTTGGTATAATTGATTGTCCAGCTGCTCTAGCTCTTCTTAAATCCTTATGTGGTAAGTCTAGTATGTTTTGGTCATTTGTATAAGCATGAATAGTTGTCATTAAACCTTTCTTTATACCAAACTTTTCGTCAAGCACTTTTGCAAAAGGAGCTAAACAGTTTGTAGTACAGGATGCATTTGAAATAATATGATGATTGCTTGGCTCATATTTTTCATGATTAACGCCCATAACTACAGTAATATCCTCATCTGTTGCAGGAGCAGAAATAATTACTTTTTTAGCTCCAGCTTTAATATGCTTTGAAGCCTTT
>JAGXRU010000073.1 GCA_018335765.1 Alkaliphilus sp. | reverse complement strand
AGGCGGCAAGAGATGCACTCAACGGTTGGGATCCGACAGGGGGCTGTATATATTATTGGAATCCTGCCACTGCCACCAGCAAATGGATTTGGAGTCGAACTGTCGAAAAGAAAATCGGTAAACACTGGTTTGGAAACTAGGGGAGGTGATGAGATGAAGAAAACAACTATTCTCTCTTTGGCATTATCTGTAGTAACGGTAGCCCTAGTAGGAACAGGAATATGGGGATACAATGAATACAGAGATAAGAATCATTATTACTTACTATTAAATAATCAGTTTCAAAGGATGTTTTATGATATGACGGGAAGTGTAGAGAGTATAACAACGGACCTCTCAAAGCTGATGGTATCCGCACAAACAAGGGAAAATGTAATCCTTTATTCAAACATATGGCAAAATGCATTAAACGCTCAGGAAAAGATGTCACAGCTCCCCATAAGGCGTACAGACTCCAAAAAGCTGGAGAAATTCCTAAACCAGCTGGGAGATTATACTTTTACTATGGCAAAATTGAGTATCCAAGGTGAAACCTTAGGTGAAAAGGAAATAGACATACTGGAAAGGATGCATAACTACTCTTTGGAACTTGCTCAGGATTTGCAGGTTCTTCACAGGGATGCACTGCAAGGCAATGTATGGAAGGGAGAATTAAGCAGAGAAGCAAACAAGAAACTGGATCAAGCCGGAGAGGAAAAGAACCCCATAAAGATAAAGTTTCAGAAATTTGAAGAAAGAATGATTGAGTATCCTGAAATGATATATGATGGTCCGTTTTCAGATCACGTAATTGAGGGAATGAGACCGAGACTTCAAGGAGATAAGATAACCAAGGCGGAAGCTGAAAAGAAAGTTATAGAGTTTCTTGGAGGCGGAAAAGTTGACAGAGTTGAGAGCAGCCGAGATGGCAGGGGTAGAATTGATACCTTCAGTTTTGAGGTAATACCAGAAAATAAAAAAGAAGGCAAGAATAATCCTATATACATAGACATAAGCCAAAGGAAGGGTTATCCTGTTTGGATACTAAACAACAGAGAAGTGGGGAAAGCCAAGATTTCCTCAAAGCAAGCGATAAAGCATGCTGCGAAATTTCTTGAGGAAAAGGGCTTTGAAAATATGGAGCCTACCTATACCGTCAAGTATAATGGGGGGACACTCATACTATTTGCGTATAAGCAGGGCGATGTGCTTATGTATCCGGATTTGATAAAGGTAAAAATAGCCTTAGACAATGGTGAAGTCGTAGGCTTTGATGCCACGCAGTTTCTTACAGCAAACTATCAAAGGGATATTAAAGCTCCAAAGCTTAGCCCTGAGGAAGCCAGAAAAAAGGTCAGCATAAGGGCTGAAGTGGAAAAAGAGCCTAAGCTCTGCATCATCCCCACAGATTCCTTCGGTGAACTATACTGTTATGAATTTAAAGCCAGCTATAAGGGAGATAAGTTTTTGATCTACATCAATGCAGATACAGGAGAAGAGGAAAGAATACTGCAGATGATTCATGATGAGAATGGTACGCTGATGATATAGGGGATGAAAAACAAGGGAACGGAAAAACAAAAACCGTTCCCTTTTGTCTTTGTGAAAAAACAATTGAATAATAATTTTTATAAGTATAGAATAATAATCAATACAAGAATATAGTTGGGGTATTAGACTCCTTAAAGAAAGGGGAGGTTAAAGTTGAAAAAGAACATAGCCATTGTTTTTGGAGGACGTTCCGGAGAACATGAGGTTTCATTAATGTCAGCAACCTCTGTAATTAAGACCATAGATAAGGAGAAATACAATGTTATACCCTTGGGGATAACAAAGGAAGGACGCTGGATGCTTTACAGCGGTACTTTTGATAAAATAGAATCCGGAGAGTGGGAAGATATAGCCAATAAGCTTCTCAAAGACAGCCCAGATGAAAATATATTTTCAGTGGTGCCACTGGGCAGCGGAGATGTTTGGGAGAAGGGACAATCCATTCCTCGCAGTCTGTCAGAACAGATAGATGTGATTATACCTATGCTTCATGGACCTTATGGAGAGGATGGAACCATACAGGGACTTTTTGAAATGGCGGATATACCATATGTGGGAGCAGGCGTTTTAGCTTCTTCGGTGGCAATGGATAAGGTATTTGCCAAAAGATTATTTGAGCAACTGGGATTGCCTGTAGGAAAATACATAGTGGTTATGAGAAACAAGCTCGTGAAAGAACTGCAAGCATATATTACTATGATCGAGGAAAGTTTTAAGTACCCAGTATTTGTAAAACCCGCAAATTTAGGATCAAGCGTGGGTATTTCAAAAGCTCATGATAGGCAGGAGCTGCTGAAAGGACTGGAACTAGCTGCCAAGCATGATAGAAAAATCTTGGTGGAGGAATATATTGAGTGCAGAGAGATTGAGTGTGCGGTACTGGGTAATGATGATCCCGATGCTTCGGTTTTGGGAGAAATAATACCTTCCCATGAATTCTATGATTATGAATCCAAATATTTTGATGATGGCAAATCAAAGCTCATAATCCCTGCAGATATACCTGAGGAAAAGTCCGATGAGATGAGAGCCATGGCGGTGAAAGCTTATAAGGCAATTGATTGTTCGGGTTTGGCAAGAGTGGATTTTTTCCTGGAAAAGGAAACTATGAAAGTGTATATCAATGAAATCAATACCATGCCTGGGTTTACCAAATACAGCATGTATCCAATGTTATGGCAGGCAACAGGATTACCCTACAAAGAATTGATAGATAAATTGATAGAATTGGCTGAAGAAAGATATGAAGAAAAGAATGGAGTGTACTAATGAAAAATGTGATGTTGAAGATTGAAGGAACTCAAAAGTCCGAGGACGGAGAAGAAAATGTTATCGAGTTGACTACTGAGGGAAAGCTTTACGAAAAGGAGAACGCCATTTATTTGGTATATGAGGAAACGGAAATTTCGGGTATGGATGGATGTACTACTACCGTCAAGCTGTCTAAGGATAAAATTTCTATGAAAAGATACGGTACCGCCAGCTCGGAAATTATATTTGAAAAGGGAAAGAGATATGTAGCCGATTATAAAACACCCTATGGTGTATTTGATATGGAAGTTCTGACCATGAACATGGAATACAATATAAATGATGCTAAACGTGGCAATGTATTGGTAGAATATCATATAAGTATGCAAGGAATGGTGGAGAGCAGCAACACTCTCAAAATAAGGATAATGTAGAATCAAGGGGACGGTTCTTGTGTGCTGATTTTCCGCAAAAGCCGTCCCTTTGATTCGATCGGTGTGACGAAAAATGGGCATTTAATGACAAAAATTAAGCAGGGAGGTGGCGAAGTGGATACGATTTTTTCAAGATCAAATATGGAGATAATATTGGATTATATTAGTGATGGAGTTCAGATTGTTGACAACAGAGGGCGAGTTGTTTATTACAATAAAGTAGCAGCCCAATTGGATGATATCAATAAAGAGGATGCTTTAGGAAAACATATATTGGAGGTTTATCCATCCCTATCCAAGGAAACCAGCACACTCCTTAGAGCTGTTCATACAGGGACAAGCACCTTGAATATTCAACAGACATTTTTGAATTACAAGGGCAAAAATATTACCACTATAAATTCATCCTTTCCTATAGGATCAAAGGATGCAAAAAACAAGATCATAGGAGCCGTAGAAATATCAAGAAATATAACAAATGTGAAAGAGTTATCGGAGATGGTGGTTGAGCTGCAGGAGAAATTACTGCTAAAAAACAGCAATGTCAAGTACAAAAAAGTTAGAGACAGTGCTCGTTATACCTTCTTTGATATCATTGGAGAAAGCAGAGAGATGCAGAAGGTAAAAGGGCTTGCCATGAAGGCAGCTCAAACTTCTTCTGCGTTATTGATTTATGGGGAAACCGGTACAGGTAAAGAGCTTTTTGTTCACGCCATTCACCAAGCGAGCAGTCGAAGGGATAAGCCCTTGATTGCACAAAACTGTGCAGCTTTGCCAGCCACACTACTTGAGACTATTTTATTTGGAACAGTAAAGGGGAGCTTCACCGGCTCCGATGATAGAGCGGGATTGTTCGAGCTTGCTCATGGAGGCGCATTGTTTTTAGATGAAATCAACTCCATGGCAGTAGAACTTCAGGTTAAGCTGCTGCGAGTATTACAAGATGGATTTATAAGAAGAGTAGGTGACAATACCACCCGTCAGGTGGATGTCCGTATTATTGCTGCTAGTAATATGGATCCTATGACAGCCATTGAAAACAAGCAGTTGAGAAGGGATCTTTATTATAGACTCAATGCCGTTAGCCTTAGGATTCCTGAGCTTAAAGAAAGGCTTGAGGATATTCCACTCCTGACCAGCCATTTTATAGATAAGTTTAACAAGAGATTCAATAAAGAGGTAGACTCCGTGTCTCCAGAGGTCATGGAGCTTTTCCAAAATTATGATTGGCCTGGGAATGTAAGGGAACTAGAGCATGTGATTGAGGGTGCCATGAATATAATGGATGGTAATGATATTAATAAAGACTGGATTCCAATACATATTTCTAAGCATGTCCATGAACCACCATTTTATGATAGTGACTACAGGCTATATCCATTAAAAGAATCTTTGGACAAATTGGAAAAGGAATTGATTGTCAGGGCGTTAAAGGAATGGAACGGCAATATAAGCCATGCAGCAGATAGTCTGGAAGTACCTCGGCAGACCCTGCAATATAAAATTAAAAAATATGGATTAAGGAATAAATAGTTCTGCCCAATTTTGGGCAAATATATTGGCGTAGTAGG
>JAGXRU010000072.1 GCA_018335765.1 Alkaliphilus sp. | reverse complement strand
GATAAGCTGGTCTTTGAAAGAATTGAAAAGAATATCCTGCACAGGTGGGGTCTAGATAGAGTATAGGGTTGATGAGGCAGTCTTAGAGTTATTGTCTCTCGGATAAAAAAACTTATATATATTATATTACTTGCAGATTTTGAAATTCCTGCTTTCTTTATTTATTATTTTAAAATTTAACAATAATGCTAATAATATTTATCCTTATTATTAACAATATTTGTTATAATAATATATCGACAACAATATTATCGAAGGAGGTATTTCATGAGATTGGAGGAAGTTTTATCTTGCCTAGTGGAATCATCAGGTGTATCCGGTTATGAACATACAGTTTCTGAAATTATTGAAACATATTTAAAAGACCTATGTGATGACGTTAGAAAAGATCGATTAGGTAATGTCATTGGCTATAAAAAAGGGTTTGGCCAGCATCCTATCAAAATAATGTTAGCTGCCCATATGGACGAAATAGGTCTTATGGTAAAGGGGATTGACAAAAATGGCTTTATAAAAGTTACTAATATCGGTGGCTTGGATCAACGAATTCTATTGGCCCAAGAAGTCATTGTCCATGGGAAAAAAGATTTGTTTGGTGTCATAGGTGCCAAACCTCCACATCTGCAAACCGTTGAAGAAATAAAAGAAACCGTTAAAATGGATGACCTCCTTATTGATGTTGGATTATCGAAAGCTGAAGCTGAAAATTTTATCACTATTGGAGATACCATTACTATTCCTCAGAAAATGATCAGATTGCAAAACGAAATAGTATCTGCAAAAGCCTTAGACGATAGGGCTGGCATAGCTACGATGCTTCAATGCTTAATAGAGCTTTCTAAGATGAAACATGCCTGTGATATATATGTCGTGGCAACAGTACAAGAGGAAGTTGGTACAAGGGGTGCCATAGTCAGTACTTATCAGATCGAGCCAGACATCGGTATTGCTGTTGATGTGGGCTTTGCTGCCACCCCAGAATTGCCTAAGGATGAAGTAATGGAGCTTGGGAAAGGGCCTGGAATAAGTTTTGGTGGCAATATTCATCCTAAAATACATCAGCAATTCATCAAGATTGCCAAGGAGTACAATATACCCTATCAGATCGAATTGAGTCCACGAATGTCTGGAACAGACGCTCAATCCATGCAGATTTCTCAAGCCGGTGTGGCTACAGGGGTTATTTCCATTCCCCTGCGTTATATGCATACCACAGTTGAAACTGCAGATATGAAGGATATAAAAAATGCAGGCAAGCTACTGTCAGCCTTCATCTTAAGCCTAAATGACGAAAATTTGGAGGAATTTCTATGCTTTTAAAAAAATTGACTGAAGCCTCTGGTGTTTCTGGAAATGAAAAAGAAGTACGCGAAATGATAATTGAAGAAATTAAAGATTATGTTGATGAAATTAAAATAGATTCCTTAGGAAATCTTATTGCCATAAAAAAAGGTTCGGCAGGCTATCCCAAAATCATGCTTGCAGCTCATATGGACGAAACTGGTTTGATGGTTAAATCTATTGATGAGAATGGCTTTATAAAATTCTATACAGTTGGCGGTATTGATGATAGAATTCTCATTTCTAAGGTTGTGTCAATTGGTAAGGATAAGGTAAGAGGAGTAATTGGCGCTAAGGCTATTCATCTGCAAGAACCTGACGAGCGAAATAAAACTTTAAAACATAAACAGCTCTACATTGATATCGGTGCAAAATCGAAAGCCGAGGCAGAAAAACTAGTATCCCTTGGTGATTATGTAACCTTTTTCAGTGATTATGTTGAATTTGGTGACCAGCTTGTAAAAGCTAAAGCCTTAGATGACCGTATAGGCTGTGCCATTTTAATAGAAATTTTGAAATATCGATACAGCTCTACCATTGCGGCTGTATTCACAGTTCAGGAAGAAATAGGCTTGCGAGGGGCAGGACCTGCTGCTTATAGCTTGAATCCTGATATTGCTGTTATTGTTGAAGGAACTACCTGTCATGATGTAACTGATATAGATGAGCCAAATTTTGCCACAAGACTCGGGGCAGGACCTGCTCTTTCTATCATGGATAATGCGTCTTATTACAACAAAAACATACTGAATAGAATAATCGAAACAGCTAAAAAGGAAAATATTCCTTATCAGCTCCGTCAAACGACCATGGGTGGTACTGATGCCGGTAGTATCCATCTTGCAAGAGAAGGAATCCTTTGTGCAGGAATCGCTGTCCCCTGCCGCTATATTCATTCCCCTATATCAGTGATGAGCAAAAAGGATTTTGAAGGATGCAGCAACTTAGTCAAGGCATTTCTTGAAAGTATAAGAGAGGAGGAATTTATTAATGGATAAGGACAAGGTTTCATTGCTAACAAAGCTTTTAGAGACATATGGACCCTCTGGCAATGAAAATTTAGTTAGAGAGGTTATATTTAATGAAATAAATCAGTACGTAGATGAAATAAAAACTGATCGATTAGGTAACCTCATAGCAATAAAACGAGGTAGCGGTAAAAAAATTATGATCGCAGCACACATGGATGAAATAGGTGTTATTATTACAGGTATAGATGAAAATGGATATTTACGCTTTGCAAATATTGGTGGGGTTTCGCCATATGTATCATTAGGTCAACGAGTAATGTTTTGTGATGGTTTGCAAGGCGTTGTTCATATGGAACATTTGGAGGATATAAAACAACTCAAGTTAGAAAAAATGTATATCGATATTGGAGCAATTAATAGAGAGGACGCTTTATCAAAGGTAAATATTGGTGATTCGGCATGTTTCTATAAACCATTTGTTCAAATGGGTGAAGCTTTTGTTTCAAAAGCTATGGATGATCGCATCGGATGTTTTATAGCTATAGAAGCCTTAAAACAAATAAAAAACTCTCCAAATGAAATATATTTCGTTTTTACAGTTCAGGAGGAGATTGGTCTAAGGGGAGCTAAAACCTCTGCATTTGGTATTGATCCCGATGTTGGCATATCGGTAGATATCACGGATACCGGGGATACGCCTAAAGCAAAGCATATGGCAGTTAAAATGGGATCAGGACCTGCTATTAAGATTAAGGATAATTACTTGCTTAGCCATCCTGCTGTCAAACAACTGATGATAGATACTGCCAAAGAACATCAAATCCCTTATCAGCTAGAGGTATTGGAGTTTGGAGGTACTGATTCAGGCGCTATCCACTTAACCCGTGGCGGAGTACCATCAGGAGTATTGTCTATTCCTTGCAGATATGCCCACACCCCTTGTGAAATGGTTTCGATAAAGGATGTCGAAAATTCTATTAAACTGTTGACAAAGATATTAGAAAAAGAAATTTTGATATAACTTAAGCTTGCCACCAAAAATAAAAAGCTAAGAATTTTGTCGAATAACAAGATTTCTTAGCTTTTTCACGCCTTATTTTTTGATGTACTACTGCATTATATTCCTTTTACTTTACAGATTCCCTTACTATACCCAAGCTTGGAAGAATCGTTTCAATTTCAGCGTGTGGACGTGGGATGACATGAACGGAGATCAGTTCTCCAACTCGCTGAGCTGCTGCAGCTCCGGCGTCAGCGGGCACACGGGGACGGTTCTTTTGTGTTATTTTCAGAGTAGGGGGCACACGGGGACGGTTCTTTTGTGTTATTTTCAGAGTAGCATTTTATATTTTCCTTATTATACCAAAGCTTATACCTGTTAACCTCTGGATTTGTCGAATTGATAATCCATTCATTTTAAGTTTTTTTATCACTTCATTCCTTTTTTCCTTTTCAAAA
>JAGXRU010000071.1 GCA_018335765.1 Alkaliphilus sp. | reverse complement strand
AAGGTTTTCATCTTAGATCCGCCTTCTTTAATATCACCATAAGCGATATTGATTGTATCCTTCAAAAGGCTCAAATTTAAATTTTCAATCTTCTTAGGGAGTATTTCCAGATTATACTCTAATTCATCTATCTTTTTATTTATTTCTAAAATTTGTTCTTTAGTTTCTTCCATTTTATTTATAGATTCTTTTTTCTCGCTGTTATTAATTTCTTCCGACAACAGAAGGATTTTTTCCATTAGTTGTTTTTTTTGTTTTCTAATAATCTTTAGCTGAAGTTCAGATTGTTTTTCTTCAGATAACATTTCTCTAAGTTCTTTAGCACTTTTAAGCATGTCTTTCGTCATATATTCTTCAAAAAGAATTTTCCACTCTTTATTTAGAATAAGAACAGGTATTTTTTTTCTTCGAATCAATCCATCTTCCAGATTAATATCCTTTACCACATACTTCACTTCCCTTCACCTGTTTCTACACCCTTATTATATTACTGAAAGTTGAATCAAGCAAGAAAAAAGCGACTGCGTCGCTTTTTTGGTCGGTTGATCATTCTAGTTAATATCTAAATCAGAATCTAAGTGGTCATCCATCTTATCCACATAAATTTGTTTATCCTTATCGATTGAAGCATAAAAAACATCTCTTATATCCTTAATTCCCATAGCTTTCAGCTGACCTATCAACCATTTGGCACTGATATTTCGTTTTTTCAAGTTCTCATATATAATACCACCCATAATAATTATTTCTGTTTGAAGTTCTTCCTCTTTAGCTATGATACCTATGTCAGAAACCTTGACGTTTTCTTGCTCTGCTACCTTAACGATACTGATCTCACCTGTTGTCTCCAGTATCCCATACTTTACATTCTTCAAATCAAAAATATCTTTTTGTCTTAACAAATGGTTTAGGTCATTGGAGGTATAATGGAATTTCTGTAAATTTTTCTCCAATATCTTCCCATCTTCAATTACGAGAACTGCTTCCCCTTCAATAACCTGGGCAGCTTTTGTGCTGACCATACAGATATAAGAAATGATATAGGTAAGTATTCCAAAAATAAGAAGACCTATTAGATGCTGCCAGGTCCGTTGATTGATATCCGTTGCTAAGGTTCCAGCTATTGAACCAAAAGTAATCCCATTAATATATTCATAAACTGTCAATTGTGACAATTGCTTCCTTCCTAAGATTCTCGTAATGAACAAAATACTAAAAAACGCCAACAAGGTTTGCAGGGCTACTTCTATGCCAACTTTCATTTACTTTCCTTCTTCCGAATAAAAATTGATAAGTATTTTATACTAATAATGTTTAACAAAATACAATAAAATATTCGGGAGGATTTATATGTCATTAATAATCCAAGCTATACTCACCCTGATCTTTATTATTGTGGGATTTATAATATTGTTTTTACTCAGTCGCAAAAAAATGATTTAGAAGTCTTTACAGCTTATTTTGATAAGGTTTCATTTCTTTAAAAGTAGTTATATATTTATACCCAAGGTTTCTTAGCAATTCGTAGGTTTCTATTATGTTTGCACCCAGATGTCCTATACTATGTGCATCCGAACCCACGGTAATTATCTCTCCTCCCAACTGTCTATAAAGCTTCAGAATTTCAACATTAGGATTCGTACTATTTAGTCCATACCTATATCCTGAAGTATTCACTTCAATTCCCTTGCCTTTTGAAATAATCTCCTTTAGTATATGCCCCACCAATTCCATGTCAGCAGAAGATACTTCCACATCCTTATAATTTCTTAAGGCATACCTTACAATAAGATCCACATGTCCATATACACTATAATTGTCAAAGACTCTTACATTCCTTAAAACCTCATTAAAATAAAGTTCATAAGCCTTTGCCTTATCCACTTCATATATCTTCCCATAAAACAGATCCACCTTATCAATCGTATGAGTGGAGCCTATTACAAAATCAAAAGGATATAAATTAATTAGATGGTCTATTTCTTCCTTTTCTTCTAGCTGAAGCCCTATTTCCAATCCTATCTTTACAGCTATTTTCTCTCTGTATTTTTCTTTTAAATACTCAAAGGTTTTAAAGTATTCGATAAAATCCACCATATCATTGTCGAATACATCGCCAGGTCTCCAAACATTAAGCTCAATATGATCAGTTACAGCAATCTCCTTAATCCCCTCTTTTATTGCTCTTTGAATTCCTTTCTCGGGATCTATAGTTGAATCACCGGAGAAAGTTGTATGAAAGTGGTAATCGTACATAGTTTCATCCTTTCTTTTGTATAAGCTTTAAATATTCCTTCGAGATGTTTTTTTTTCCAATTCCTTCACCCATATTCACTTTGGTTTCAAACCCTTTGTGTGTATTTCCAAGAATGTCATCATCAATTTTTGCAAATCCTGACTTTATAAACATGATTACAGTGGATCCCCCAAATTTGAAGTATCCCTTTTCTTCACCTTTCACAACGGATTTTTTAGGGTCAAAGGTCTGAATTATGGAACCAACACAGGTGGCTCCAACCTCCATCAAGAGCATCTGACCAAAATTATCAGCTCTGAATAAGGTGATTTCTCTTTTGTTTTGGCAATAAAGCTCGGCGATTCTTTGTAGAGAAATAGGATTCACTGAATAATAGTGCCCCTTTATATGCTTATGCTTATAGGGTAAGCCATTGTCCGGAAAATGAAATCTATGATAATCAGCCGGACATAATCTAACAACTACACAAGTTCCGCCTTCGTACTCTTGTGCCAACTCTCTGTCATTAAAAAGTGAAAGTAGATTGTATGTAAAACCCTTTACCTGTATTACACGTTCCTTGTCAATGTTTTCAAAGGCTAAAACCCTTCCATCTGCGGGAGATATAAGTGTATCATCATTCATGGAAACTGGTCTTGCCTCTGCTTTCAACTTTCTAGCAAAGAAGTCATTAAAACTTTTATAGTCTTTAGGTTTTTCTCTTTCAGCTTCCTTCATGTCTAAGCTGAGTTTATCAACAAAGCTATTAATTTTTCTGCAACTGAAAGGTAATTCTTGTAGTCTGCCATAAATTTCGGAAAAGATCTTGCGTTTTATTAATAACTCTAATGCTGTTCGACCAATGGAGGTTCCATACATCCATTTGAGATAGTTATCTCCTACTACTACCTCTCTAACCTTTTGTCCGCTCTTTCTATCTATGTAATATATTTCCATCACTTTACCCACCTAATGATAAATTTAATTTTCTTGATTCTTTCTTAAATTCTATCATAAACTTCTGTATGCAGGATACAAAAATATTAAATTAGCCATCAACCAGCTTTTATTATTTTAATTCACATTGATTTTACTATTCGCATGTGAAATTCGTAAGAACTTCTTTATTGTTTTCAAATAAACATTTTTTGAAACTTTATTTCTTTTTCAACCAAAACCTTATAATATTTGTTATAATATGATTCATACTTTAAATAGTTTGTATACTTGTATTTAATAATGAAAGGGGATTTTTTTTTATGAAAAAACCAACCATTCTAATGATCCTAGATGGTTTTGGAATGAATGTCAATACATTCGGCAATGCCATCGCTCAATCCAAAACACCAAATCTTGATCATTATCTCGAAAGCTATCCCTCCACCACAGTTTTGGCCAGCGGTTTGGCGGTAGGGCTTCCACATGGTCAAATGGGAAATTCAGAGGTCGGCCATCTGAATATCGGTGCTGGAAGGATTGTATATCAAGAATTAACACGAATTACCAAATCCCTTGAAGATGGAGACCTGTTTAATAATCCTGCCTTCTTGGATGCAGTGGCAAATGTAAAGGCAAACGGATCAGCCCTCCATTTGCTAGGACTTGTATCTGATGGAGGAGTGCATAGCCACAATACACATCTCTATGGCTTATTAAGGCTTGCAAAGCAGCACGATATACAAAAAGTGTATGTCCACGCCTTCTTAGATGGCAGAGATGTACCTCCTAGCAGTGCATTGTCCTATATTGAAGAATTAGAAAAAGCCATAAAGGAGATTGGAGTAGGAAAAATTGCAACAATCTCAGGCAGATATTATGCCATGGATCGTGACCAGCGTTGGGAGCGCGTCTTAAAGGCCTATGAGGCTATGACTCTTGGTATTGGTGATTACGCAGATTCAGCCTCTGAAGCACTCAAGCTTTCATACGCTCAAGACATCGTTGATGAGTTTGTAAAACCTACGGTTATCAGAAATGATGGTATACCTGTAGCAAACATACAACAAAATGATTCTATCATCTTCTTTAATTTTAGACCTGATAGAGCCAGAGAAATCACCCGAGTTTTTGTAGATCCTGAATTCAATGGCTTTCAAAGGAGTAAGGGCTTTTTTCCGGTTCATTATGTGTGCATGACTCAATATGATATAACTATGCCTAATGTTCATGTAGCATATAAACCCCAACTATTAGACAATACTTTAGGAGAATATGTATCAAGATTGGGATACAAACAGCTTCGCATTGCCGAAACCGAAAAATATGCCCATGTGACCTTCTTTTTTAATGGTGGCGTAGAGGCACCGAATCAAGGAGAGGATAGGATTCTTATTCCGTCTCCAAAGGTTGCCACCTATGATTTGCAGCCGGAAATGAGTGCTTTTGAACTTACCGACAGACTAATAGAAGAAATGCATAAAGATATTTACGACATAATAATAGTCAATTATGCAAATGCAGATATGGTTGGACATACAGGCTCTATGGATGCGACCATAAAAGCTATTGAGGCTGTTGATACTTGCCTTGGAAAAGTTCTTGAAACAGCCATAGCTATTGATGCTCAGGTGCTGTTGACAGCCGATCACGGAAATGCAGACGAAATGCTTGATGCTGATGGCAATATTATTACGGCTCATTCTACAAATCCAGTACCATTTATTCTCATTAATGCGGGTAAAGATTATGCTTTAAGTCAGGGCTGCTTAGCAGATATTGTGCCTACCATGCTTCAGCTTATGGGTATAGATCAGCCTGAGGAAATGACAGGAAAGTCCATGCTGATATAAGTGTTTAAAACAGCCTCGGAGACCTCTTAACTGAAACTTGCAATTAACATAATTCAAAATCAATGAGCAACCCGATCGGGCTGCTCATTGATTTTGAAACACTTCATTTTTTGCTGTCTGAAACCATTTTAATGAAGTATCTATGAAAAGATAAATCATCTGTCAATTCAGGATGAAATGAGGTTGCGAGCATGTTATCCTGTCGTACAGCGACTACTTTTCCGTTAATACGAGCAAGAACCTTTACATTTCCAGAAAAATTTTCAACCAATGGTGCCCTTATAAAAACAAGAGGAATCTCAATATCTGATACATCAGGAATTTTGCAGTCTATACGAAAGCTGTCTAATTGGCTTCCATACGCATTTCTTTTTGCTGAAATATCCATAAGACCTAAATGAACATAATCTTCTCCAATT
>JAGXRU010000070.1 GCA_018335765.1 Alkaliphilus sp. | reverse complement strand
TTGCAACCCTTCCTAATTTTTTTGCAATAAATTGATTAAGCTATCTTTTTTCACAGCCAGTCTATATAATTGTAATTAGAAGACATTGAGTAGCTTCAACATGTGAGGAGTAGAGAACATGAAAAAATACAAAATTTGGATGATGCTGACTGCATGTAATTTATTTTGGGCGGGTAACTATGTATTTGGAAAGTATTTGGTAAATGAGATGACACCACTGTGGATTACCTTTAGTCGTTGGTCAGTAGCCTCCTTACTGCTGTTAGGAATAGCTTGCATATTTGAAAAACCTAATTGGAGCGTAGTGATAAAGCACTGGCGTATGTACATAGCCATGGGTCTACTAGGGCTTGTAGGATATAATACAGTTCTTTATTCTGCCCTTGATTATACCTCTTCAACTAATGCGGCACTGGTCAGTGCCTTAAATCCTGGAGTTATCGTACTGTTTTCGGTATTTCTTCTCAAAGAAAGACTAACAAGGCTTCAACTGGGTGGAATGGCTCTATCGCTTTTGGGTGTATTGGTAATCTTAACTGGAGGGAAGCTGACTCAACTTCTTGCTATGGATTTTAACAGAGGGGATTTATTGATGATCGTTGCCGTGTTGCTGTGGACTGGATATTCTTTACTTGCAAAGAGGATTAAGGAAGTGCCTCCTATTACGCTTACGGCAATGTCTGCCTTGTTTGCAACCTTTATTCTGGCACCTTTTGCTCTGGATGAGGGCATTCGCATTCAAGATATTAGCTCCTTGGCAACAATGGGAATAGTATATATTATAATTTTTCCATCTGTAGGCTCATTCGTTTTTTGGAATATATCTGTTCGACAAATAGGAGCAAGCCAAGCAGGGATATTTTTAAATCTTATTCCTGTATTCACAGCCATTATTAGTTGGAGTCTTGGAGAAAAAATAAGCTCCTTTCAAATTTTAGGAGGAATTTTAGTTTTTTCTGGAGTATATTTGACAACCGGAATGCTAGACCAAGTAATGTTACGCAAAGGCAAGCAATCAAAAGTAGCAATATAGAAAGGCTAAATAAGGGCTTTGCCCGTCATTCAACGGTTTCAGTGGGAGATTTAACTCCCACTGACTAAATCAAATGTCCCCCGCCGCCTATAGAGGGGGGGACATTTGATTTAGTTATATTTAAGATGAAAATCTTAAGAAATTCTTAAACTTTAGTTTATAGTTTTGTAAAAATTACCTGTTATGCTTATCTAAAGGCAGGTGATTTATGTGTTCCTACAAAAACTTAGGGGGTCTTTATGAATAATACATTGAGTGTATTGGTATGTGATGATGATAAGGCCATAGTGGATGCACTGGAGATCTACTTAAAGCAAGAAAACTTTCATGTATGTAAAGCCTATACGGGGTTACAAGCATTAAAGGTTTTGTCAGATCAAAAAATCCATTTGGTTTTATTGGACATCATGATGCCAGAACTAGATGGTTTAGCAACTGCATTAAAAATTCGGGAAGAACACAATATCCCAATGATCATACTATCCGCAAAATCAGAGGATACAGATAAGATTATTGGATTGAATTTTGGTGCAGACGATTATGTTACAAAACCCTTCAATCCATTGGAACTTATGGCAAGGGTTAAATCACAAATGAGACGATATACTGCATTGGGAAGTATAAACCTAAAAAGCAGCATCCTAAAAACAGGTGGCTTAGAGCTTGATACGGAAGCCAAAGAGCTTTTAGTAGATGGGGTCATGGTTAAGCTCACGGCTACAGAATATGGTATTGTGGAATTTCTGATGAAGAATAAGGGACATGTTTTTCCCATAGAGCAAATATATGAGCATGTTTGGAATGAACCTTCTTTCTCCGCAGTGAATACTGTTTCTGTGCATATAAGACGCATTAGAGAGAAAATTGAAATTAATCCTAAAGAACCAAAATATTTAAAGGTGGTGTGGGGTATTGGATACAAAATTGATAAATATTAAATATTCAATGTGGACAAAGACTGTAGCAGTTATTATGATATGGATATGCTTCGTAGGAATATTTTTGAGTGGAATATACTTGATGAAGAATGATGAAATTATCACAAGTAATAACTATTATGAGACTAATAATTATATTCGAGAATTTTCTAGAATGATTCATAATAGTGTAGAATATCATCTTAAATTGAAGAACGAAGAAAATATTAAAGCCTCGGATTTAGATTCAGAGGAAGCTATTCTGGCAGACCAATTAAACCGTTATGAGACCATAGTAGAAAGAATTGGGGATGCTGTTAATTTTAGATATTACATTCATAATCCCACCACCGGGGAAATCTTTACCAATTTAAAAAGTGACGAAACGATTGCATTATTAAAAAAGCAATCCACTTTTGTACAGATAGGCAAGACAATATCAGAGTATAGAACTCTTTATTATGCAGATGATATAATTAAAATGCTTTCAGATTCGAATCATATGGTTTATGCGGCTGTCATAGAACCCCTGAAAGAGGGAGATGTTTTTTATCAAGGTTATAGAGCCTATTGGGAGATAAAAGACAATATCTTTTATATATTCATAGTATTGATCATTTCTTTGATTTTACTGATTATAAGTTCAATTTATCTAGTGATAGTAGCAGGACGTAGAGAAAAGGATGGAGATATCGTCCTCACATTCGTCGACAAAATTCACACAGATGTACAGACCCTGTTTGTATTGATCGCAGCGTTCATATCTTTGGTGTTGCTATCTCGAATAATAGACCACACATACATTAGTACATTCATACTCATAGCTGCTGCCATTATCCTAAGTGTAGATGCATTTATAGGAATCACCTACATTCTATCAATTGTAAGGCAGATTAAAACCAAGCAAGTCTTGAAGAATACGTTATTAATTAAACTTTTCAATTTTATAAAGGAGTTACTATATATATGTTTTAATGGAAAACTATTTAAAGCTTCACTTATACTAGCTCTTTTGGGATATGGAGCTGCAAATGTTGTGATTTCATTCTTTTTTCTTTCTACATTACGACAAGGAGGGGTGATATTCTTATTTTCTAGCTTTTTACTATTAGCATTTAATATTGCAATTGTATATTTTTGTGTAAAATCCCTTATGTCCCTTACTTATATTATGGAAACTACTAAGGAAATTTCCATGGGGAATATAAACTATAATCTAGATAACAAAGAAATTACTATCACATTTCAAGGCTTAGCTC
Organism: Alkaliphilus sp.; assembly: GCA_018335765.1. Taxonomy (GTDB): domain Bacteria; phylum Bacillota; class Clostridia; order Peptostreptococcales; family Thermotaleaceae; genus JAGXRU01. Next base: position 1,036 of record JAGXRU010000070.1, on the reverse strand, counting down.
AGGATATTCAGCGTATTCAACAGGGCCTTAAAAGAGCTGTGGAGGAAGCTGTCAAGGTAGAGCGAATGAAAGCAGACCTCATTACGAATGTTTCCCATGATTTGAAAACCCCATTAACCTCGATTGTTAGCTATGTAGATCTTCTTAAGAATGAGAAATTAAACAATGAAAAGGTCAATGGATACATTAATATTTTAGAAGAGAAGTCTGAAAGATTAAAAAAGTTAATTGAGGATCTGCTTGAAGCCAGCAAGGCCTCTAGTGGAAATATAGCTGTTCATACAGAAAAAGTAGATTTGCATGAGCTGATCATGCAGGCCTGCGGAGAATATGAGGGAAAAATCAAGAATACCAGCTTGGATATTCGTATGAATGACACCGATAAAAAAATAGCAGTGCGAGCCGATGGTAAACATATGTGGCGGATTGTCGAAAATCTTATATCTAATGCATTGAAGTATTCCATGGCTAATTCTAGGGTTTATATAAATATTTTTATCAATGAACCCTATGGCGTGGTAACAATAAAAAACGTATCTGAAGTTTCATTAGATATATCCCCAGAACAGTTAACAGAACGGTTTGTTAGAGGAGACGAATCTAGATCCACTGAAGGTTCAGGCTTAGGCTTATCCATAGCACAGAGTTTGACCCATATACAGGGTGGAAGATTTAAGATAGAAATTGATGGCGATTTATTTAAAGTGACTGTTGAAATGCCTTTGTGGCGAGATATGTAATTGGTTATGACCAAAAAGGGAATGGGGATGTAGAACAATAAGGAGAGTGCGTTAATGTCCGTTAAATTTATGAAAGAGCATAAGATTTTCACATTTCTTTTAATTTTTTTATTGATAAGCGGATTTGCTTTTACTGTTTATGAATTTCGCATAAGGGAATTTAATAAAAAAACCATGCTAGACGATATTTTTAGCGAGGCTATCCATAAAAACGCCCTTGTCTATGAAAAAGTGAATTTCAATGACATCGCCGATTTTGAATGGAGTCAATTACTGTTAATAAGATCCTATATGAA
>JAGXRU010000069.1 GCA_018335765.1 Alkaliphilus sp. | reverse complement strand
TTTCGAAGCTTGCCGTTGAGATAAGCTATTGACCCATTAGTTTATTTCCACACGCTCACCCGTTTCCATATATATTACTCTCTCTCCGATATTTGTTGCATGATCTGCAATTCGCTCTAAATATCGACCTATGAACAATAAATGAGTGGCTTGTCTTGTAATACTTGGGTCTTCAATTATCATTTCTATTAGTTCCTTATAAATTTCCTCATATATTTTATCAACAGCCTCATCATCATAGGCCACTTCTTCTGCTAAATGAATATCCGACCTCATAAATGCATCCAAGCTTTTATTAACCATTTCCTGAGATAATTTGGCCATCCTTGGAATATCAATCAAAGGCTTAATGAGAGCCTCATTACCTATTTCGATAGTCACCTTAGCAATGTTTACCGCATGGTCCCCCATCCGTTCCAAATCAGTAATAATTTTCATTATTGTTCCAATAACCCTTAGATCTCTCGCCATTGGTTGTTGGAGGGCTAATAGTCTCATGCACTCATTTTCCAATTCTAATTCCAGTTCATCAATTTGATCATCCATTTGGTATACTCTTCGAGCCATTTCCAAGTCTTGTTTAATCAATGACTGAACTGCTTCCTCAACAATTTCTAGTACCATCGCACCCATTTTCAGCAGTTTTAAGTTTAATTCTCTTAATTGATTTTCAAAACGTTGTCTCATTAACCTTCCTCCTCCTTTTATCCAAATCGACCTGTAATATAATCTTCGGTTCTTTTATCTCTTGGATTCGTAAATATTTCGTTAGTGTTTCCCGTTTCAATCAATTCTCCCAACAGAAAAAATGCGGTTTCATCAGATATTCTCGCCGCTTGTTGCATAGAATGGGTAACTATTACTATGGTATATTCTTTTTTTAATTCCATTATTAATTCTTCGATTTTTGCTGTCGCTATCGGATCCAATGCAGAAGTAGGCTCATCCATCAGTAGCACATCCGGCTCCATAGACAAGGCTCTAGCGAGGCATAGTCTTTGTTGTTGTCCTCCTGATAGTTCATAGGCATTATCATTCATTCGATCCTTAACTTCATCCCATAGGGCAGCTCTTTTCAAACTGATTTCAGCCAACTCCAACAACTTTCTTTTATCTCGCAATCCATGGATTTTGGGACCGTATACAACATTTTCAAAAATGGATTTTGGAAAAGGATTCGGCTTTTGAAATACCATTCCCACACCACTTCTTAATTCTTCAACACTGCGAGAAGTATCAAAAATATTAGTTCCATTATAAAGAACTTCACCTTCAATTCTCACACTTGGAATTAGCTCTATCAAACGATTAAGGGTTTTTATAAATGTAGATTTACCACAGCCTGACGGTCCGATAATTGCAGTAACATCATTTTGTTTTATTCCAAAATTCAGATCTTTAAGTGCTTTATCATTACCATACCATAAATTTAATTCTTTAACATCAAATACAATATTTCTCTCATTGTTGTTTTTATTAATATTTATCAAGATAACTCCTCTTTTCTTAATATCGTCTTTGAAATTTGTTTCTTATTAAAATTGCTGTAGTGTTCATCAAAAATAACACCACTAGGAGTACTATAATTGTAGCGGCAGCTAAGTTTATGTATTCTGGCACGAGAACTGTGTCCAGTGTCCAATAATATATTTGAATAGGCAGCGCCGTAAAATCATCCATGATACCAGTTGGTATTTTTAATATTAGTGTAGGAATGCCTAATACAACTAATGGTGCAGTTTCTCCAATTGCTCTAGAAAGAGCTAGTATAGAACCGGTTAAAATCCCCGGCAGAGCCACCGGTAAAATAACCGTCCTCATTGTTACCCACTTTGTTGCACCCATGGCATACGATGCATCCCTTAGAAAATTAGGGACAGCCCTGATGGCTTCTTGACTTGCCACAACAACAATAGGAAGAACTAACAATGACATAGTTAATCCTCCTGCAAGAATACTAGACCCTAAATTAAACAACCTGCCAAAAACCGTTAATCCTAATAATCCAAATATAACCGAAGGAACACCTGCTAAGTTAGAGATATTGATTCTTATAAATTCTCTGACTTTTCCTTTGCTTGCATACTCTTCTAAATAAATAGCTGTCGATACACCTATTATAAGGGTAATTGGAGCAACTATCAACATTAACCATAAAGAACCCAAAATAACTCCATATATTCCAGCTTTTTCTGGAAATATAGATAGATTACTTGTCAAAAATTTTATATTCAGCCAACCGATGCTTTGACTCGATATTCTAAAAATCAATACTCCTAAAACAAGTAGAGCTAATAATGTGGCAGAAAGAAAAAGCTTTCTGGCTATCTTATCTAAAAGAATACGTCTGTTAAAATTACCCTTTGACATATACATTTTAGGAAAATGCGGTTCTCTTGAATCTATAGATTCTATACTCATTATCAATACTCCTCTCTATATTTTCTTGAGATATATTGTGCCAGTAAATTCATCAATAAAGTAAAGACGAAAAGCAATAATCCTACAGCATATAAGCTGTAATATCCAAGAGTTCCGCTGCCTGCATCTCCACTGGTAAATTCTACAATATAGGCTGTCATTGTCTGCATTGACTGAGTAATATCGAATGTAAAATTCTTAGAGCTACCGCTGCCAATCACAACAATCATTGTTTCTCCAACTGCTCGAGAAATTCCTAGTACAAAGGAAGCAATAATACCAGAGATAGCAGCAGGGATAACAACCTTAAACGTGACCTCTAACTTGGTTGAACCAAGTGCTAAGGCACCTTCTCGCATTTCATTTGGAACAGAATTCATGGCATCCTCAGATAAAGACGCCACAAGAGGAGTAATCATTATTCCCATAACAATACCAGGGCTAAGAGCATTTTTTGCCCCTAAATCAGGAATGATAGTCATTAACAAAGGAGTAACAAATGAATAGGCAAAAAAACCGTACACGATTGTAGGAATTCCTGCCAAAACTTCTACCAGCGGCTTTATCTTTTTTCGCACCTTGTCTGATGCGTACTCACTTAAATAAATTGCGGTCGATAGACCTATCGGAATCGCAACACACATAGCAATAATCGAAGTAATTATCGTTCCATTGATTATAGGTAAAATTCCAAAAGATGGATTTGAAGCTAAAGGTGCTAATCGCGTGCTAAATATTTCTCGCAATGGTACTTCTCTGAAGAACTTTAATCCATCAAATATTAGCGTATACACAATACCAATCGTTGTTATGATAGAGATTGATGCTGCCACAAAGAATATATATGGCATCAATTTGTCTACATATTTGTTTTTAGTACTTTTAATATTTTTGCTTATAAGCTCTCTGACTTGAATAGTTTTAACCATGAAATCCTATCCTTTCTTAATAGCTCTTAATAATATCTATTATTACTTTAAACAACATTTAGATGAGAGGAGTATTCCTCTCATCTAAATGTTGAATCAAACCTATTTTTTAAAGCTTACTTCATTGCTTCTAATTGTTTTGTATATTCAGCATATTGAGATTCAGGAAGCGGAGCAAAACCATTATCTCCCGCTAATCTAAGCGCTCCTTCTTTCGATACCAAATACTTTGCAAAATCAAGCACCTGTGGGTTTTCTAATGCAGCTTTTGCATTTAAGTATGTGAATACCGGACGAGTAAACCCAGCATATGGTAATTCTTCACCGATTGTTTCTAAAGAAGGTTCAACCGGACCATTGCCGAAATCCACCTTTACAGCAGTAATTATGTCTTTATTGTTTACATAGTAGCCAAATCCGAAGAATCCAATAGCATTTTTATCGTTAGCGACTAAATCAACTAGTGTAGAGTATTCTTGTTGAAGATTGGCTGTTGTTACCATAGGTTGTTCCTCAAGGATCACATCATAGAAGAATTCAAAAGTTCCGTGATTCTCATTTGGACCGTAGAAACTGATTTCTTCTTGTGGCCATTCTGGTCTGATATCTGACCAAAGCACTTTGTCATCAGCTTTATGTTTTCCTGAAATAAACATATTGATGATTTCTTCTCTAGTCATTTCTGTTGCCCAATCATTTTCTTGGTTAATTACAATTGTTAATCCATCCAGTGCAACCTTAAACTCCAGTACATCTGTTCCAAGCTTTAACCCTTGTTCCTCAAGCATAGCTTGTTCTTCATCTTTAATATATCTTGAAGCAGTAACTAAGTCAAGCTCACCTGCTATAAATTTCTTAAATCCAGCACTTGTACCAGCTCGTCCAACTTGAACGCTCACGCCTGGTTGTACATTAGTCATGTATTCTTCTGCAACATGTGCTAATAAAGGAAATACAGTGCCTGAACCATCAACTATTACCGGCCCTTCAAGCTTTGCTGCTTCTTGTCCTTCTTCTGCTGGTGCAGGTTCCGTAGTTTGTGCACCACATCCCACAACTGATAAAGCTAAAATAGCAATTAATAATGTTGCTAAAATTCTTTTTACCATTAACATTTCCCCCAATCATTTTATTGAAATAGTATTTGTCTACATTTACTAATATATACGATAAACTAATTCGCAGTGTTATCGGAATGTTATACAATTGTTAAGTATATGTTAAGTATCACTTATTTCAGTCTAAAATTATACGGCTATCTCTAGACATTAAACTTTAATACTAATTGCTTCAGACCTTGAGCTAGTGTAGCTAAACCTTCACTGGCAGTAGATATTTCCACCACTGAAGCTGTCTGTTCCTGTATTGACGAGGAAACTTGTATTATACTAGCGGCGTTTTCTTGTGTAACTGATGCAAGTTTTTGAATTTGCTCCTCAACTTCTTCCCTCATTGCATCAATTTTCAAGCTGGATTTATTCAAATCCTCCATTTTAAATTCAGTTTCCTTAATTGCCCTGGAAATATCTAAATATTTTTCTTTAGTCAGAGTAACACTATCTACCTGCTTTTTGGAAATATTAATCAAATCATCCATTGCTCCTACTGTATCTGAATTATCCTTGTATAAATTGTTAACTATTTCATCAATAATCTTGATGGACTCTTTAGACTGTTCTGCCAGCTTTCTTATTTCATCTGCAACCACTGCAAAGCATCTTCCATTCTCCCCCGCTCTTGCTGCCTCAATAGCAGCATTTAAGGACAATAAATTTGTTTTATCCGCAATAGTCATAATAAGCTTGCTCGCAGCTTCAATTTTCTTAGAGCTTTCATTTGATTTTCGTATACTGATCTGAACTTCATTGTTTATCTGGCTAGATTCTTGAGTCGTCACTGACAAAAATCTTATTAAATCCAACCCGGAATCCACTAATTCAATAACCTTATTTGTGGATTTAGTCATCTCTCCTAAGTTTTTTATATCTTCCAAAATAATATTACTTAACTCCTTTGACTTTTGAGAACTCTCATCTGCCCCTTGAGCTTGATCAGTTGAATTTCTGGCTATTATATTTATAGTTTTTGCCACATCGTCAGCCGATTGTGAGGATTGTTGACAATTCATTTTCAACTCTTCTGACGAAGCTGCAATTTTGAAGGAGGATATTTCAACTTCTTTGATTATAGATTTCAGATTTTCTCTTATTTTAATTATAGAATTTTTCAAGTCACCAATTTCGTCCTGCCTTTCTATTTCATCTTCTCCAATCTGTCCCTTAAGATTATAATTTGCAATTTCATCGGCGATTTTAATGAACTTAACAATTGGCTCACTGATTGTTTGAGCTAAAATAATTGTCAGCAATGCACATATCGATATAACGACCAGTACCATCATTATAATATCTCTGCGATGCTGTGCGATTCCTTTATATGCTTCACTTTCATCCACTTCGATAATAAGCCCGACATAGCTGTCTCCAATTTTAGCTATCGACAAATTAGCTATGACTTCCTCTCCAGTATATCCTCTGTATTTCTTTGTTTGATTAAATTCTATATTACCATCCCTTATATGTCCAGATAAAATACTCACAGCTTCAGTTTCAATCGTCTCTTTTAGAGCAGCTCCCTCCTTAAACTGTCCTATCATAGTGTTCGTAAGCAGGAGCCCATTTGCATCAACCAAATACGAATTGCCTGTTGTGCCAAGCCTTTCAATCCCATTATGTATAATTGCATTTACTCTTTGCTGATTTAAAACAATATTCAAAGTACCCACGGGTTTATTTGAATCAATCTCGGAATAAACTGGCGTTGCCAACACCATCAAGTTATCTCCGATAAAGCTATTTCTAAATATTTCAGACCAATTCTGTATTCCGCTCATTGCTTTTTCATTAAATTTACCAGAAAAAACTAGAGGGGCTATATCTAGCTTGTTATACTTAGAGCTGAATATAACTTCGCCATACTTATCAGTTAAAAAAATATCCGTATATTCATATTGTACAATTGCAATATTTAAGTAACGCAAAAGTTCTGCTGTAATTTCCTCTTTTTCTAATTTAGTATAATTTGAATCGTTTAGCTTTGCAACCCCTTCTCTTACACTATTAGAGTTTGCCAATACTCTGCCATCACCTTCTCTTGAGTAAAAATATTCATTAATTCTTTCTGTGGTTAATGTAGTAAATACCTGATTGCCCTTAAAAATTTCTTTTTCTATTTCCTTACTGGCATTATCAATGCTTAACCAGCTCAAAAGGATTATAGGAACCAATCCTGTTATAGCAACCATAATCAATAATTTATTGCGGATCTTTATATTATTAAAAATAGCAAAGTCTTCAAAGTTCTTATTGAAAAATTTTTTATCCTTAAAAAGTTTTTTATTTTTAAAAAGTTTTTTATCTTTAAACGTACACTTGAATTTCCTAATTCTTATACTCATATCAGAGATTTTTTTCATGACTGCCTTAGCGGATTTAATAAACCTCTCCTTCTTATCAACTAATTTAACGCTCATTCATATTCCTCCTTGGGGGGTTATAATTAATAGCCTAGCTCCACTATACGGATAAGGGTTAACAAATCACCATTAAGCTATGTATTTGCGAGGACGACCAAACCTGTTTAAGTTCAATAATAAGAGACTTTCTCTAGAAATTAAAAGAGACTTTCTCTATCTATGAGGGAGGAATAAGATATGAGAAAGCCTCTTGGTCAATAACAGCATAACACGCTATATTTCCGTTCTGATTAACATTTTGTTAATAGCTTGTTAATTGCATGTTAAATAAAGTCCTTCTCTCACCAAACATGTTACCACCTTTCTTCATCTTGCTTATATAGTCCATTTGCTCATATATAAGCAAGATGAATATT
>JAGXRU010000068.1 GCA_018335765.1 Alkaliphilus sp. | reverse complement strand
TGGTGCGTTCCTTGCCGATTAAAGACAGTACGGTGGATCATGGGCTATTATGTGTTAAAGGAAAATTTGGTTTTGATGTGGCTCAAAGAGGAAGTCGAATAACCAAACCTTTAATTCGTAAGGAAGGCAGGTTGGAGGAAGTGTCATGGGAAGAGGCATTGCTTCATACAGCCAAAAAGGCTCAAGGGCTGTCCTTGCTATATGGAAGCAATTCTCTGGCAGTCGCAGTGTCTGATCGCTATACCAATGAGGAAATATTTTTAGCTTCAAAATTCAGTCATGAGATATTAAAAACAAATAACTTTTGCTGTTTCAATAATATTTCTGGCGGAATCAAAGATGTTCTTGGATATGACGCTTCAACAAATACCTTTGATGAACTGCTCTCTACTGAGGTAATAATTCTTATTGGTTCCAATGTTATGAAAAATCACACTATAGTAGGATTGAAGATAAAGAAAGCTGTAGAAAAAGGGGCAAAGCTAATTGTTATCAATCCGTTTGATTCACAGGCAGACGAATGGGCTTTCAGAAAGATCAATCCCCAAAATAACACGTTATTTCTAAAAGAAATAATGAAGGCACTTATTGAACAAGGGTATAAACCTAAGGCAAATACCACAGAGGGATTTGATGATCTTGAAAAAGCTTTAGAAATGATTATAGTTAGTGACGAAGCAAAAGAAATTGCAAAGATTTATGGCTCTGCAAAAAAAGCGATGATTGTTTTTGAACAGAACAGAATTACAGCTGGCGGTGCAAAAATACTCGCCAATATTTCAGTTATTGCAGATCATATACGCAAGCCACGCAGTGGGATTATTCAACTTAAGGCAAACAACAATGGTCAAGGGCTTAATGATGTAAGCAACCTGAAAGATAGTGCTGAAATCATTGAAGGGATACAGGCTAAAAGTATAAAGGGACTACTTGTTTTTGGAGAGGATATTTCACATATAAATCTGAATAGAATAGGTTTTTTAATGGTACAGGATACACATCTGACAGAAACAGCTAAAAAGGCGGATGTGGTATTGCCGGGAGTGAGTTTTGCCGAATCTTGCGGAACCTTTACCAGTTCTGAAAGAAAAATTCAAAAGATTAATCAAGCAATAAAACCTCTGGTAGAATATGAGAATTGGCAGGTGATTATTAAACTTGCTAATGCTCTTAGTAAAAATATAGAATACCTAGAGCCTAGTGAAATAATGACAGATATATCCAAGAACGTGCAGGAATATTCTAAAATTAATAAACTGCACAATCGTGGAGTTTTCTGGCCTGTAAATGGAAGTCCGGTATTATATACCGAGGGATATAACTTCTCTGACAGAAAAGCGAAATTGCAAGTGGTGAATGATACTCAATTATTTACACAACCTATTAACACGAATAATCTCTATAATGAATTTATTGAATACTTGATAAAAGAACAGATATTTTAAAGTTTACAAAAATCATAGGTGAGCAGATATGAATAAAAACCAAGTCCAATATAAAAGGATTTGGTTTTTTCATAATGAATCAAAGCTGATTTAAATGATATAAAGAAGGAAAAGCAGACTTTTAGTTGAATGTATTATTATATGCCTGTATCCGTGGATCGGAAATCACAGGAGATAATACAGACTAGGAGGACTAGAAATTGACAAAAACAGAATTAACTCCAAAAAGAAAAATGATTTATGCAGATTTATCTCTGCTCCTTGTGGCATTAGTTTGGGGTGGAGGATTTGTTGTAATGAAGGGTGCTTTAGATAATATAACACCATTTTATATAATGGCAGTTAGATTTACACTAGCCACTGCAATTATGTGTCTTATACTAAATAAAAGACTTAGAAATATTACAAAGAAGGACCTTTATGCAGGAGCGGTCATCGGGATATTATTATTTTTGGGATTTTCAGCTCAGACTATAGGCTTGCAGTATACCACCGCAAGTAAACAAGCCTTTTTAACTGGAACAAATGTTGTGATCGTACCTTTTCTAGCTTGGATGGTACATAAACAACGACCTGATGGTTATGCTTTTTCGTCTACGTTCTTGGCTTTGATTGGTATTGGATTGTTGACTATTCAAGGTAGCTTTTTTATCAATAAAGGAGATTTATTAACTTTAATCTGTGCTGTTTTTTTTGCCGCCCATATTGTCAGCGTAGGCTACTTTGCTAAAGGAAAAGATCCATTTTTGCTGGCATTCGTACAAATGGCAGTGGCAGCTTTGATTTTTAGTATTTTTGCTTTGATATTTGAGCCAGTTCCGAGGGTTTTTGACAAACAAATGGTTAGTGCAGTAGCATACCTTGTGCTTTTTCCAACCTTAATGGCTTTCGTTATTCAAAATACAGCTCAACAGTTTACTACCTCTACCCGCACAGCATTGATTCTATGCTTAGAATCAGTATTTGGAACGATTTTGGCTGTGATGTTTCTTAAGGAAATGCTCACGATTCAGATGATAGCCGGCTGCGTATTAATATTAATAGCTATTGTTTTAGCGGAAACTAAGCTTGATTTTTTGAAAAACAGAAAGCGAAAGCTTTTGCATTAAATCATAATAATATCTTGTTGGCTATGATATGGAACAGCTGTCTTATTTCAATTTGACAGCTGTTCCATAAACCATTACTTCAGCCGCACCCTGCATAACGGATGTGGTCGTAAATCGAATATCTAATACGGCATTTGCTCCCAAGTCCTCAGCTTCTTTAATCATTCTGCTTATCGCAATTTGTCTGGCTTCGTCTATCATTTCCGTATATTCCTTTAATTCTCCTCCTACTAGGTGTCGAAAACCGGCAATAATATCCTTGCCTACATGCTTCGCTCTGATAGTGCTACCCTTAACTAAACCCAAGGTTTCAACGATTTCCTTATTGGCTATGGTACTAGAATTTACTAATATCATTTTTACCCTCCTCTTTTTTGTCTTTAATCCTTTCCTTTATTAAAACAATTAGTAAACCAATAGCACTAGGGATGCCTAATGCTAAGGATAACATGATGATGCTGGGTAATAGGGCTTCATTAATAAATGGAATGGTAAAAATTGTTAGGAAGTATAATAATCCACTAAAACAAACTAACCAACTAAAAATTACCACCATGGTATGGACACCAACTTTCTTTATAATATATATATTATGTATATTGTACTATAAATTAATGTATGTAGGCAATCAAAGAAAAAAAGACTGAATATACTTGTATACAATTGACATAATAGCATACAAGTATTATAATATAAATAAATACAAAAGCAACATGATGTAGGGGGAACAAAAATGAGAGAACATAATTATAATGTAGAAGTTATGAATAATTTAGAAAAATGTGGTGTCATTTCTTGTTTGCATTGCATTGGTGGCCTATGTGGACGTGGAGAATGTGATCTTTATGAAAGAGTGGTAATACAGGAATATTAAAGACAATTACCAAACTAATCTTTCACTACAAATTATGGAGGTGCACAAAGTGATAAAAACCAATCACAATGAAGAGGTTATGAATAATCTAATACCCTGTGGTGTTATTACATGCATTCATTATGTGAGTGGTTACTGCAATAAGTGTGATGAATGCGATCTTTATGAACGTAGCTTGATACAGGAGAATTAATAGAAAAATGAGAAAAAATAAAATTGATGTATTTGATTAAGAAAAGCAGAACTCTATGAGAATTTCTGCTTTTCTTCACATCATTTATTTTAATAAATAAAAGCCCTCAAAAATGAGAAGGCTTTCTGTAAAACATTATTGTTTAAATCTGACTTATTTTTTCAAGCTCCTTAGCAACGGTACTTAAATCCTGTAAAGATAGATTGATATGCTGGATAGCATCGGTTTGAGTTTTAAATATATCGTTCATATCACCTATGTTTTGATTAATGTTTTCTACTGACTGTTGAATTTTATGAAGTACGGAGCCGATTCTATCTATGGACTCATTGCTCGAATTAGAAAGTTTTCTGATCTCCTGTGCAACTACACTGAAGCCACGACCGGCTTCGCCTGTTCTGGCAGCTTCAATAGATGCGTTCAGACCCAAAAGGTTTGTTTGATTTGCTATACCTCTTATAAACTTTAATATGGAATCAGTGTTCTTTGCTTCTTCATTTGCAACTAAAACATCATTTACCATGATATCATTGGAGGATAACATATGTTGAAGTCCAGCGGAAAATTGCTCCATGGATGCACTTACCTCATCAATGGACTGAGAGAGGGTTTTAGATAAATCAGATATCTTGTAATGTTTCTCCATACTCCTGCCGAAGGAGACACATCCAACAACTTTATCACTATGGTCCTTAATGGGTATTGCTATTGCCAATAATTCAAATCCAAATACATGCTTTGGCACAATTTTTTTCACTACTTTCCCTGTTTTTAGGGCATCACAGGAAGCAGTGCCTTCTTTTATTGGATCTCCTATTTTTATACCTGTGTTAATACTTTTTGTGGACACCTGAAGGAGATATTTTTCGCAATCTGTAATAGCATAGCTCACTTCTTCTTCAAAAATAATGGGTATGTAATTTTTAATGATTTCAAATGCCTTCAGTATTTCATTCCCGGAAGCAATGTTTTGCATGATAACCCTCCTCTATTTAACCGAAAATTACATTAATTTATATGAATAAACATATGATATCATATTTATCGAATATATTACAAATAAACTTTATACCAGAAATCTGACAAACCCTCATTGAGGGAGGGTTTGTCAGATTTTTAAGGCGAATATATTCACTATCCTGCTATAATGTTATCTACATAATCAAGTACCTTATCCATTATTTCCATGGCTTCTCTAAGCTGAGCTTCGGTTATAATCAATGGAGGAGCTAGCATTAGAATATTTTCGTGGTTATAAGTCCAAAAGCCTTCGCTTATGAGGATGTTAAGAATTTTTTTCATTATTTTCTCCGGATCCTTGCCATGAACTAAAGCTTCTTTAGTGGTTTTGTCTTTAACTAATTCAATGGCTGAAAATAATCCAATGTATCTAACATCGCCTACGCAAGCATGTTTCTCTTTAAGACTTTCAAGGATTTCTCCTAAAATAACACCCGTTTCCTTGGATCTTTGAAGTAAATTTTCTTCCTTGTAAACATCTAAAGTGGCTGACGCTGTGGCACAACCCATTAAATGTCCATTGTAGGTGAGTCCGCACCAGAGAAAGTTGTCGTTAAAGAATTCGGCAATTTTTTTACTGACGATAGCACCACCCAAAGGAATATAGCCACAAGTGCTACCCTTAGCAAAGGTTATAATATCAGGCTGTACATTCCAATGATTTATTGCAAACCATTCACCTGTTCTACCAAAACCAGACATTACTTCGTCGCAAACCATTATTATACCATGCTGATCGCAAAGATCTCTCACGCCTTGCATCCAGCCCTTAGGCGGAATAAGGATACCGTTGCTTCCCACTATTGATTCTTGGAATATGGCAGCAATGTTTTCAGGACCTTCGAATTCGATTTGTTCTTTTAGTAGAGTAAGATAATACTTTGTCACTTCTTCCTCAGTTTTAAATTCAACAGGTGATCTGTATGCATAGGGATTAAAAAATTTTACAAATCCAGCTATTCCTGGTTCGCTTGGAAATCTTCTTTTTTCACCTGTCAAGTTTGCAGCACCGTAGGTAGAGCCGTGATAGGAACGATATCCAGATAATATTTTATTCCTGCCTGTGACCATGCGAGCCATTTTGATAGCATTTTCGTTGGCCTCAGCTCCAGAGTTGGTAAAGAATACTTTGCCCATATTATCTGGTGCTATTTCTATTATTTTTCTAGCTGCTTCTGATCTAGCCTCCACTGCAAAGCTAGGGCCCATGAAAGGCATCTTTTCAGCTTGATCTTTTATAGCTTCTATTACTTTTTTATTTCCGTAGCCTATGTTCATGTTCACAAGTTGAGATGACATATCAAAGAAACGCTTACCTTCGGCATTCCAAAAATAAATTCCTTCGGCTTTCGTAATAACCATTGGATCTAAAGCAGCCTGAGGTGACCATGAATGAAGATTATATGACAATGAATCGGATTTAATTTTTTTTGCATAATCTACTGTTTGAGACATTTTTTTACCTCCTTCTTGTATAATGTAGTTGTAAACATTGACAACCAGCAACTGCCATTTGAAAAAATAGGAATTAGTCGTTGATCACATCTCCGAATAATTCTTCATCTGTAGGAACAACAGGTGGGAATGGCCTTGATACAGTGGTGGTATTAATCATGTGTTTCCAAGTAATGTTTTCTGAGGATATATTTCCACCCCAAGATCCACAGCCAAGGGTTGTAGTTACAGGCACACCATTAAACCAATTACCGGTATTTGCAAGGGCTTGACCTTGATTTACATTCATGCGGCTGACCTTAGAGTTAAGCGCTAACTCCATGATATGGTCTTCGTTGAAGGAATGAATGCCACAGGAGTGTCCCATGCCTTGATATCTAGTAATTTCGTTTACTTTAGCTACAGCTTCTTTGAATTCTCCAAATTTGAACAAAGTCATGGTTACTGATAATTTTTCTCCTGAGAATGGGTAATCAGAGCCTACGTTCGTTTCTTCAACCATGATGAATCTTGTGTCAGGAGTTACGCTTATGCCAGCTATGTTTGCAATTACTTGAGCAGACTGTGCAATAATCTTAGGATTTAAATGACCATCTACCCACAATGCTTTTTGGAGTAATGCTTTTTCGTCTGCATTGCAAAGATATCCACCCTCGGCCTTTAGAGCCTCTATCATGTCGGTATAAACACCTTCTTGAATAACTACTGAGTTCTCTGCAGAGCAGCTGGTTGCAAAGTCGAAGGTCTTACTCATTCTTATCTTCATGGCGGCATCTTTTAAGTCGGCATCAGAATCCACAACAATAACAGCGTTACCGGCACCTACGCCATAAGCAGGAGTGCCTGATGAATAAGCTGATTTCACTAAGGCAGCCCCGCCTGTAGCAACAATCAAATCACACTGTTTCATTACTTCATTACTGATGTCCATGGTAGGTTCTTCGATTGCGATTACTAGATCTTCAGGAGCTCCGTATTTTTTGAGGGTTTCTCTCATGTAATTAACGATTAATGTATTGGTTTTTTTAGTTCTAGGATGCGGTGATAAAATTATTGCATTTCTTCCAAAAATGGCAT
>JAGXRU010000067.1 GCA_018335765.1 Alkaliphilus sp. | reverse complement strand
ACAGGTCCTCCAGCAATAACACCAGTACCTTCTACAGCAGGCATTATCAATACCCTTCCTGCTCCGAAATGACCCTCCACTGAATGAGGGATAGTAGTTCCAACTCTTGGTACACGTATTAGATTTTTCTTTGCATCTTGAACGCCTTTTCTAATGGCATCTGGAATTTCAGCCGCTTTGCCAGTTCCTATTCCAACGTGACCGTTTTCATCTCCTACAACTACAATAGTGCTGAATCTGAACGTTCTACCGCCTTTTACAACCTTTGTAACACGGCCTATATTAACAACGGTTTCTTTTAAATCCATACTGCTAGCATCTATAAGCTGACGTCGCATTCATTTCCCTCCTTCTGTTAAAATTGCAGTCCTGCTTCTCTTGCACTGTCTGCCAATTCTTTAATTCTACCATGGTAGTCATATCCACCTCTATCAAAAACAACCTGTGTTATTCCTTTTTCAAGAGCTTTTTTAGCAACATATTGTCCTACAGTTTTTGCAGCTTCTTTGTTCCCGCCGTATTGTACATTTTCTCTGATTTCCTTGTCTAACGTAGAAGCAGAAACTAGAGTAGTACCTGTTGTATCGTCTATGATTTGTGCGTACATATTGCTTAAGCTTCTATATATATTTAATCTTGGACGTTCAGGAGTTCCAGCAACTTTTTTGCGTACTCTTATATGTCGAACTTTTCGCTTGATGTTCTTGCTCTCCTTTTTAATCACTGTTCTTCACTCCTTTCCTACTTCTTACCAGTTTTGCCTTCCTTGCGTCTTACTACTTCGTCAGAATATCTAATTCCCTTACCCTTGTATGGTTCTGGTTGTCTCCATTCTCTAATCTTTGCAGAATAGTTTCCCACCAGTTGCTTACTAATACCTTTAACAATAATTTCAGTCGGAGTATTAACCTCTGTAGTTATTCCTTCAGGATCAATCATCTCCACTGGATGAGAATAACCTAAGTTTAGATTAAGTTTGTTCCCTTGCTTTGCAGCACGGTATCCAACACCAACAATCTGAAGTTTCTTCTGATAACCTTTCGTAACTCCTTCAACCATATTGTTGATTAAGCTACGGCTTAATCCGTGTAATGATTTATGAACTTTATTGTTTGTAGGTCTTTCCACTTTCATTTCATTACCCTCAACAATAATATTAATGTCTTTGCTTATCTTTTCCTGTAGCTGTCCCTTAGGGCCTTTCACTGTAACAAGATTTCTCTCATCAATATCAATTGTAACACCTTCAGGGATAGTGATTGGCTGTTTACCTATCCTTGACATAGCTGCACCTCCTATACCTATAGATTCTCTATTACCAAATGTAGCAGATGACTTCTCCACCTGATCCTAGTTTTCTCGCTTGTTTGTCTGTAATAATTCCATTGGAAGTTGACAGGATAGCAATTCCTAAACCTCCCAATACTTTTGGTATCTCGTCTTTCTTAGCATATACTCTAAGACCAGGCTTTGAAATCTTCTTTATGCCTGAGATTACCTTTTCTTTATTTTTTCCATACTTTAACTGAAGTCTGATGATGCCTTGTTTTCCGTCCTCGATGACATCATACCCTTTGATGAAGCCTTCTTGTAAAAAAATCTCAGCTATGGCTTTTTTCATATTTGAAGCAGGAATATCAACTGTTTCATGTTTTACTGTATTGGCATTCCTTATACGTGTCAACATATCTGCAATTGGATCTGTCATAGTCATGGTTTAAATACCTCCTTCCCTTTATTCCTTACCAGCTTGCCTTCTTGACTCCAGGTATTTGGCCTTTGTAGGCTAATTCCCTAAAACAAATACGACATATACCGAACTTTCTTAAAAATGCATGTGGTCTTCCACAAATTCTACATCTACTATATTCCTGCGTAGAAAATTTTTGTTTCTTCGCTTGTTTGATTTTAAGAGCTTTTCTAGCCAACTATTTTCCCTCCTTCTTATTTGGCAAATGGCATGCCTAATAATCTTAGTAGTTCACGGGCCTCTTCATCAGTTTTTGCTGTTGTAACAAAAATGATATCCATACCTCTGGTTTTTTCTACCTTATCATACTCGATTTCCGGGAAAATCAACTGTTCCTTAACTCCTAGCGCATAATTTCCTCTTCCATCAAATGAATTTGGATCTACACCTCTGAAGTCACGAACCCTTGGTAATGACACATTCATCACTTTATCAACAAATTCATACATTTTTGAGCCTCTTAGCGTAACCTTCGCTCCGACAGGCATTCCTGCACGGACTTTAAAATTTGCTACGGATTTTTTTGCTCTAGTTATAACTGGTTTCTGTCCAGTTATTATTGCTAGTTCTGCCACTGCGGCATCAAGAAGCTTAGCATTTTCTTTTGCATCACCTAGTCCCATATTCACCACTACTTTTTCTAGTTTTGGTAATTCCATAGAACTTTTATAATTAAATTTTTCCATTAAAGTCTTAGTCACTTCTTTGGCATATTTTTCTTTTAGTCTGGCTGTCACCGTTGTACCCTCCTTTCAAGTCTGAGAATTATTCAATTGTTTCTCCTGACTTTATTGATACTCTTACCTTTTTGCCACTCTCAAGCACTTTATACCTTACTCTTGTTGGTGCTTTAGCCTTTGAATCCCAAAGCATTACATTGGATGCATGAACTGGACCTTCTTGGTGAATTCTTCCACCTTGCTGTACCTTTGCAGTAGGCTTTTGATGCTTTGTTTGGATGTTTACGCCTTCGACAATTACTCTCTCTGCTTTTGGTATCGCTTGTAATATCTTACCTTTTTTGCCTTTGTCTTTTCCTGAGATCACTACAACTGTATCACCTTTTTTAACGTGCATTCATTACACCTCCTTGAACTATAGTACTTCTGGTGCAAGGGAAACTATCTTCATGAAATCTCTGTCTCTTAGTTCTCTTGCCACCGGACCAAAAATACGAGTTCCCACTGGATTTTTATCTTCTTTTATAATAACCGCTGCATTTTCATCAAATTTTATATAGCTTCCGTCAACACGTCTTGATCCGTGAGTTGTTCTAACTACCACAGCCTTAACGACCTGACCTCTTTTAACAACTCCACCTGGTGTTGCTTCTTTTACTGAACACACAATAATATCTCCAATACTTGCATATCTTCTGCTAGAGCCACCTAATACACGGATGCATAACAATTCCTTTGCTCCTGAATTGTCGGCTACTCTCAACCGCGATTCCTGTTGAATCATCGTAATACCTCCCTCCGGCTAAACTCTTACTTCGCTTTCTCAACTACTAATACTAATCGCCATCTTTTATCTTTGCTAATCGGTCTAGTTTCTGATATTCTTACTTTATCTCCAATTCTACACTCATTATTCTCGTCATGAGCTTTGAACTTTTTAGTTCTCTTCACTGCTTTTCCGTAAAGTGGATGACGCACAAAATCTTCAACTGCAACTACTATAGTCTTATCCATTTTGTCACTCACTACACGACCTAACTTCGACTTTCTTTTTGCTCTCTCCACGAGTGAAGTCCTCCTTCCATGACCTAATCTATTTCACCATTTTCAATTCTTTTTCTCTAAGGATGGTTTGCACGCGGGCAATATCTTTTCTGACGCTTTTGATCCTCATAGGGTTCTCAAGCTGTCCTGTAGCTAATTGGAACCTCAAATTGAAAAGTTCGCCTTTAAGTTCCATTAATTTGGTTGCTAGTTCTTGGTTCGTCATATCACGAAGCTTATCAGCTTTCATTAGCTTCACCACCCTTTTCTTCCATTTCTTGACGTGATACAAATTTGCACTTTATAGGCAATTTGTGCATCGCAAGTCTCATGGCTTCCATTGCTTTATCTTTAGGCACCCCTGCCAATTCGAACAATATTCTTCCTGGCTTTACCACCGCAACCCAGTATTCAGGCGAACCCTTACCGGCGCCCATACGTGTTTCAGCTGGTTTTTGAGTTACAGGTTTATGAGGGAATATTTTAATCCAAACTTTTCCCCCTCTTTTTATAGATCTCGTCATTGCAATTCTGGCAGCTTCAATTTGGTTAGATGTAATCCAGGCTGGCTCCATTGCTACTAATCCATATTCTCCATATGTGATCTCGTTACCTCTTTGGGCTACACCCTTCATTCTGCCTCTATGCACTCTACGACGTTTCACTCTTTTAGGCATTAACATCGTCTGTTCCTCCTTCCCTTGTTCAAATACTACTTGTCATCATAGTTCCTTTTTTCTCTGAAGTTTCTATTGTCTCTAAATGGTTTTTTAGGTTTTGCAGGAGCTTCAGGTTGCATAGCTCTATTGGCTCTTCTCATTTCCTTTACAGCTTCAGTTGTTTCAGGAAGAATTTCTCCTCTATATATCCAAACCTTAATTCCTATCTTGCCATAGGTTGAATTTGCTTCCGCCAAACCATAATCTATGTCAGCTCTTAAAGTGTGCAGTGGTACATTGCCTTCGCTGTACTTTTCATTTCTAGCCATTTCAGCTCCGCCTAGTCTACCAGATGCAAGGATCTTAACTCCCTTTGCTCCAGCCTTCATGGATCTCTGAATTGCTTGCTTCATAGCTCTTCTGAAAGATACTCTACGCTCGAGAGAAAATGCAACATTTTCAGCCACAAGTTGTGCTTCAAGATCTGCAATTTTTATTTCAGAAATATTCACAATCACACTTTTGCCTGTTATTTTTTCCAGTTCTAGTCTTATGGTGTCAACACCAGCTCCACCTTTGCCTATCACAACTCCTGGCTTAGATGTGTTAATGTTCACTTTAACTTTGTTATTGGCTGCTCTTTCTATAATAATTCTAGAAATTCCAGAACTATAAAGTTTATTCTTGATATACTTACGAATCTTGTGATCTTCTATTAAAAGGTCTGCAAAATCTTCTTTTTTCGCATACCATTTAGAGTCCCAATCCTTTATAATTCCGACCCTTAAGCCGTGTGGATTTACTTTTTGACCCATAATTTCTCCCTCCTTCTTAAGCTCTTTCTTTTAATACAACCCCTACATGACTTGATCTTTTTAATATTTTTACGCCGCTTCCCTTGGATGCAGCTCTAAATCTCTTCAATGTAGGCCCTTGATTGGCATATACATCTGCAATATATAACTTATCTGCATTCATATTGTGATTATTTTCAGCATTAGCCTTTGCAGACTTTATTACTTTTTCTAGCACAGGTGATCCTGCTCTAGGTGTAAATGCTAAAATAGCCAACGCCTCATCTACATTTTTTCCTCTTATTAAATTATTAATTGGCTTAAATTTTCTTGGAGATATGCGTACATACTTCGCAATAGCTTTAGATTCCAAATCAGTAACCTCCTTCCGCATCTAACTTACTTTTTGACTCTTGATGATTTTTCAGTATCTGCATGGCCTCTGTATGTTCTCGTGGGTGCAAATTCGCCCAATTTATGTCCAACCATATCCTCTGTCACATACACTGGCACGTGTTTTTTTCCATCATGGACAGCAATTGTGTGACCAATCATTTCTGGGAATAATGTTGAAGAACGGGACCATGTCTTTAATACTTTTTTCTCATTCTTTGCATTCATAGCTTCTATTTTCTTCAAGAGTTTAGGTTCCACATAAGGACCTTTCTTTAATGATCTACTCATAACTGGTTTTTCCTCCCTTCGGCAACTTCATTCATTAGCACTGGGGACTATGAGGTCAAGGTAATCTCTACCCCTGTTACCTCTCTACCCCTACTATTTTTGATTTCTTCTCTTGGTAATGTATTTATTAGACGCCTTATTTTTCTTTCTTGTTTTGTATCCAAGAGCTGGTTTGCCCCATGGAGTAACTGGTGAAGGTCTACCAATAGGTGATCTTCCTTCTCCACCACCATGTGGATGATCGTTGGGGTTCATTACGGAACCTCTGACAGTTGGTCGGATACCCATATGTCTAGTACGTCCAGCCTTACCTATTGAAATGTTTTCATGGTCTATGTTCCCAACCTGACCAATTGTAGCTTTGCTATCCATGCTCACAAGTCTTACTTCTCCGGATGGCAGACGCACCTGTGCGTATTTGCCTTCTTTTGCCATTAATTGAGCCGAGTTTCCTGCTGATCTTACTAACTGTCCACCTTTGCCAGGCTTTAATTCTATATTGTGTATAATTGAGCCTAGCGGGATATTTTTAAGGGGAAGTGCATTCCCAATTTTAATGTCTACATTGTCACCTGAAGTTACCGAATCCCCAACTTTTAGCTTGTGAGGAGCAATGATATATCTTTTTTCTCCGTCAGCATACATCAGTAAAGCAATATTTGATGATCTGTTTGGATCATACTCGATGGCTATTACCTTTGCCGGAATATTGTCTTTATTTCTTTTGAAATCAATTAATCTATAATGTCTTTTTTGACCGCCACCTCTGTGACGTATTGTTATTTTTCCTTGTGCATTTCTTCCTGCTTGCTTCTTCAAAGGTACAAGTAATGACTTTTCAGGTTCTTTTTTTGTTATTTCTTCGAAAGTAGAAACCGTCATTTGCCTTACCCCTGGAGAAGTAGGTTTAAACTTCTTGATACCCATTTGATTTTCCCTCCTTCTTTCACAGATACTCTAAAACGAATTACATGCCTTCAAAGAACTCAATGCCTTTGCTCTCAGGAGTTAGTTTGACAATTGCCTTTTTTCTGTCGGGTCTTTTTCCGACATGTGCACCCATTCTTTTGTATTTACCGATTACGCGAACGGTGTTTACTTTATCTACTTTTACTCCAAATATAGTTTCTACTGCTTTTTTAATCTCTGTTTTATTAGCTCTCATATCTACTATGAAAGTATATTTTTTATCCGCCATATAGTCCATGCTTCTTTCACTAACCACTGGCTTCTTTATGATGTCATAAGGAGTCATCATTATGCGTACACCTCCTCTATCTTTTGAACCGCCTCTTTTGTCACAATGAACTTTTCATGATTTAGAATATCATAAACATTCAAGGTGTTAACGAGGGTGGTAGTGATGCCAGGAATGTTGTTCGCTGACTTTATAATATTCTCATTTTTTTCACCAATTACAATCAGAGCTTTCTTTCCTATGCTTAGATTTTTTAAGATGTTTAGCATGTCTTTTGTTTTAGCCATAGTCATATTTAACTCGTCTAATACAATTATGTTTTCTGCAATAATCTTTGAGCTTAAAGCAGATTTTAGTGCTAATCTTTTCACTTTTCTAGGCAGCTCGTATCTATAATCTCTTGGTTTCGGGGCAAATGAAACTCCGCCTCCAACCCAGTGTGGTGCTCTGATACTTCCTTGACGTGCTCTGCCGGTACCTTTTTGTCTCCAAGGCTTCCTGCCGCCGCCTCGTACCTCAGCTCTGGTTTTAGCTGATTGAGTGCCTTGTCTTTGATTAGCAAGATAGTTTTTTACAGCGTCATGTAACACGCTTTCATTTATTTTTACACCGAAAATACTGTCATTTAATTCTATGTCACCAACTTTTTCGCCAGAAACATTTAATAAAGCAACCTTAGGCATTTTGCATCCTCCTTTCTTTAGCTAGATTATAAGTCCGTCTTAACGGTTTCTCTTATAGTTACAATTCCTTTTTTCGGTCCAGGAATTGCTCCTTTTATTAGCAATAAGTTTCTATCTACATCAACTCTCACAACTTCAATGTTTTGCACAGTGATCTGTTCATTTCCCATTCTTCCAGCTTCATGCTGACCTTTGAATACTCTGCCAGGGGTTGTACCAGCACCCTTTGATCCTGAAAGTCTGTGACTCTTAGAGCCGTGGGTCATAGGACCTCTGGAACAATTCCATCTTTTGATTGTACCCTGTGTCCCTTTTCCTTTTGAGATCGCAGTGGCATCAACTTTATTTCCTTCAGCAAATATGTCAGCTCTGATTTCCTGGCCAACCTTATAGTCTTGAGAATTTTTTACAAGGAATTCCCTTACGATTTTCTTTAATCCAACGCCAGCCTTTTCAAAATGTCCCTTTATAGGCTTTGTAGCTCGGTTTTCCTTTAATTCTTCAAATCCTACTTGTATAGCATTGTAACCATCTGTTTCTACTGTTTTTATCTGAGTCACTACCATTGGTCCTGCTTGAACCACTGTAACAGGAATGACTCTGCCTTCCTGGGTGAATATTTGTGTCATTCCAATCTTTCTTCCTATTATTCCTTTCATTTTACACCTCCTAATGTTCTTGCAGCGGATTACACATTCATGTAATCATACTAAGAGAGGTATAGGCAATCTATTAACAACCTATTTCTTAGTAGTCACATCAATTATAGCTTAATCTCGATATCTACTCCTGCCGGTAAGTCTAATCTCATTAGAGCATCAACTGTTTTAGGTGTAGGATTTATGATATCAATCAATCTTTTGTGTGTTCTGATTTCAAACTGCTCTCTTGCATCCTTATACTTATGAACGGCTCTTAATATAGTAATAATTTGCTTTTCAGTCGGTAGCGGTACAGGTCCTGATACCTCTGCCCCTGTTCTTTTGGCAGTCTCCACAATTTTTTCAGAGGACTGATCTAATACTTTGTGATCAAAAGCCTTTAGTCTAATTCTTATTTTTTGTTTTCCCTTGCTGTTTGCCATTTTGTTTCCCTCCTTTTCATCGCACGCAATCTTTTTAGTACGTGCAACTAGAATCTCTGTACACACTCCCGGGTGTTTCCACTATTTAAAAAATGAATTCTGAACGCATACAGTCATCCTGTCGCCCGATTCTTGAACGGACATTCTCAGTGAAAATTTCTCCAAAAACAATTTTCGGCAACCTTTCACTTCATCGCAGTCCCTTGCAAACACACTATAATAGTTTATCTTAAAAGTTAGGCTTTAACAAGTCTTGACTTTTATTTTTTTTTATGGTAGCCGAGCATACTTTGCCCGGCTACTTATTTATCTATTAACTACTTTACTATACTGGCAACAACACCTGCTCCAACTGTTCTTCCGCCTTCTCGGATCGCAAATCTTAATCCTTCTTCTACAGCGATTGGTGTAATCAATTCGATTTCCATTTGGATGTTGTCTCCAGGCATACACATTTCTACTCCTTCAGGTAATGCGATTGATCCTGTTACGTCTGTTGTTCTGAAGTAGAACTGCGGTCTGTATCCATTAAAGAATGGTGTGTGTCTTCCACCCTCTTCTTTCTTTAATACGTATACTTCTGATTTGAATTTTGTGTGAGGCTTGATTGATCCAGGCTTCGCTAATACTTGTCCTCTTTCAATGTCATCTCTTTGTACTCCTCTTAATAATGCTCCTATGTTATCTCCTGCTTGTGCTTGATCAAGCAGCTTTCTAAACATTTCTACCCCTGTTACTATTACTTTTCTAGGAGCTTCTGATAATCCTACGATCTCTACTTCGTCTTGTACTTTTACTACTCCTCTTTCCACTCTTCCTGTTGCTACTGTTCCTCTTCCTGTGATTGAGAATACATCCTCTACAGGCATTAGGAACGGTTTGGCTATTTCTCTTACCGGGTCAGGAATAAAGGTGTCTACTGCTTCAAATAGTTCTACGATTTTGTCTCCCCATGGTCCTAACGGATTGTTTAGTGCTTCTAACGCTGATCCTCTAATGATTGGCGTGTCATCTCCAGGGAATTCATATATGTCTAATAGTTCTCTTACTTCCATTTCTACTAGGTCTAATAGTTCATCGTCATCTACCATGTCACATTTGTTTAGGAATACTACTATGTATGGTACTCCTACCTGTCTTGACAGTAGAATGTGTTCTCTTGTCTGTGGCATCGGTCCATCTGTAGCCGCTACTACCAAGATCGCTCCGTCCATTTGTGCTGCTCCTGTGATCATGTTCTTTACATAGTCAGCATGTCCTGGGCAATCTACATGGGCATAGTGTCTGTTTGGTGACTCGTATTCAACGTGTGCTGTTGAGATTGTGATTCCTCTTTCTTTTTCTTCAGGCGCTTTGTCTATTTGGTCAAACGCTACTGCTGATCCTGTTCCAAATCTTTTGTGCAGTGTTAAGGTAATCGCCGCTGTCAATGTGGTTTTACCGTGATCTACGTGACCTATTGTTCCAATGTTTATATGGGTCTTATTTCTTTCAAATTTAGCTTTTCCCATTTCTTTTCTCCTCCCTTTTCTTAACTATAGATACTGATAATCTAGAGTTTTCTTCGTTTTAGTAAACTATTTGTTGAATGTTGCCGAATGAAATCATCCGGCAACACAATCAAAGTTTATTTGCTAGTTATAATCTTTTCTGCGAGACTGTTCGGCAATTGTGCATAATGATCAAATGTCATGGTATAAGTTCCTCTTCCTTGAGTTTTAGAACGAAGGTCGGTAGCATATCCAAACATTTCTGACAATGGGACATGTCCACGAATCACCTGAGCACCTGCTCTAGCTTCCATTCCTTCAATTCTTCCTCGTCTAGAGTTAATGTCACCTATAACATCTCCCATATATTCTTCAGGAACAACCACTTCAATTCTAAAGTATGGTTCTAGAAGAGCAGGCTTCGCCTTTTTCATAGCCTCTTTAACTGCCATAGATCCTGCTATTTTAAACGCCATCTCTGATGAGTCCACCTCATGGTATGAACCATCATAGAGCTCAACTTTAATGTCTACCACTTCG
>JAGXRU010000066.1 GCA_018335765.1 Alkaliphilus sp. | reverse complement strand
CATAGAAATTGATTAAGTTAGGAAACTAGAAAGTTTATTAAGGTTAGTTTATTAAGGTTAGTTTATTAAGGTTAGTTGATTAAGATTAGTTGATTAAGATTAGTTGATTAAGATTAGTTGATTAAGATTAGTTGATTAAGATTAGTTGATTAAGACTAGAATGAAAGGAATGTTTTCGATAGTAGAAGAAGTAAAATGCTTTGGTGGACTAGAAGTTATCAGATAACCGATCCTTGTGTGGTTAGTAACATTCATTGGATCGGTTATCTTTGTTTTTTTGAGGATACAAAGCTGGTTTTATTCATTGCCTAATATTCGCCATAACAAAGTCAAGAAAAAAGCATAAACATAATAAATAAACCATAGAATTTCTGGTGAAGAAAGGTGAAAAATGATTTTGAAGTCAAATCATGAAAATTTCCCGGGGAATATGACGAAAAGGGGAAAAAGAAATTAAGACTTCCTACATGAAACTAAAATATGATATAATTGCATTGTTGTTATCATAAAAAGGTATAAAAAAAAATCTTGTGGCCTATACTACTACAAATAGCTCATTACAATCTAAAATCCAACCTATAAACACCTAAAGGCAGCCGCTGAAACTCATAAAATTTGACAAATACAACTTTATTCTATAAAATACATAAGACTATCTAAATACTTCAATCCATAATAATTATGTGCGTCAGGAGAGATATAGTAATAATAGAATCCGGACGTAATAAAAAAAGGAGGTTAAAACCTATGAAAACAAGTTTTAAGAAAGACAAGATTTTTGCTATAATGAAAAAAAATCTTGCTATTCTGGGAATTGTGTTGCTTGTAGGAATATTATCTATAGGTAATGCATTAACGAAAGAGGTTCTAATTCGAGATGATGGAAAAGAAACATATATAAAGGGAATTGTCTTTAATGTGGAAGATGTACTTGCAAAAGGAAATATTGAGCTTCATGAACATGATAGATTGTCGATGGAAATGGATGAGAAGATTGAAGATGGAATGAAGATTGTAATTGAAAGGGCTTTTCCAATAACCGTTCAGGCAGATGGAGAAAAAATGGAAGTCATGACTGCATTTTCAACGGTTTCAGAGGTACTGCGAGAACATGAAGTGACCTTTGATTCTGACGATGTTATTGAGCCGGCCATTGATGGCAAAGTAGGACGTAACGACACAATAACAATTAAAAGAATGAAACATGAATTAGTAACAGAGGAAACTGCGATTCCCTTTGAAAAAATCATTAAATATACTGCTGAACTAGATAAGGGAAAGCTCAAGGTTTTACAACCAGGAAAAGAAGGGAAGAAGGCAGTACAATACAAAATTGTGTTTGAGGATGGAAAAGAAATTAGCAGGGAAAAGGTTGGAGAGGAAATACTAGAGCAAGCACAAAATGAAATTGTTGAACAAGGAACGGCACAGTATCTTGCGACTTCAAGGGGCAACTTAAGAGTTGGAAAAGTCATAAAAATGATATCAACTGCCTATGATGCAACCTTTGCAAGTACGGGCAAAAATCCTGGAGATAAACATTATCGCATTACTAGATCAGGCACAACTGTAAGACCTGGAGTAGTAGCTGTTGACCCTAGAGTAATTCCATTAGGAACCGAGCTGTATATTAAAGCTCTAGATGGCTCTGAGGACTATGGGTTTGCGATTGCAGAAGACACTGGCGGAGCTATCAAAGGCAATAAAATTGATCTTTTTATGGAAGATCCTAAAGATGTTAGGAGACACGGCAGAAGACCTGTTGAGGTATATATTTTAGACTAGTAATGGATAGGGCAGGGAGGTTTCCCTGTCCTAATTGTTTTGAGATAAAGAAAACTTAGTTCAGATGGAGTTTTTACTCCACCTGAACTCTAGTTGCACTTATTTCGAAGCTTGGCGGCACTTATCTCCCGCTTATAGAAGCGGGAGTATTAGTAACGCCGCTGAGATAAAGAATTCGCTAGGGCAGGATGGAGGCAAATATGATAAAAGAGGTTATTGTGGTTGAAGGAAGAGATGATGCAATTGCTATAAAACGAGCAGTGGATGCAGAGATAATTATCACCAATGGTTATAGAATTACTGAAGAAATGATAAGAAGAATAAAATTTGCTCAAGAGAGAAAAGGTGTCATAGTATTCACCGATCCGGATCATGCAGGAGAAAGGATACGCAAAAAAATTGCAGATAGAGTTAAAGGTTGCAAACATGCTTTCCTTCCAAGAGAAGAAGCCACTAAAAATGGAGATGTAGGTATTGAAAATGCGTCTGCAAACAATATAAGAATTGCCTTAGAAAAGGTGAGGACAGAGGATTTGCTGCAGAGAAATACGTTCGAAAAATCGGATCTATTAAAAAATGACCTCGTAGGAATGGATGGGTCAAGTGACAGGCGAGATAGATTGGGAAGGCTTCTTGGAATAGGATATGCCAACTCCAAACAGTTTTTGATCAGACTGAATAACTATGGTGTCACAAGAGAAGAATTCCAGAATGCACTGGGAAAAATTTAAGATAAATGGGAGATATTATGGAAAGATTAACTTCGCCAAGAGTAATTAAAGAAATAGTGAGTAAATATGGGTTTAAATTCACGAAAAGTTTGGGACAGAATTTTTTGGTGGATGAAAACATCTTACATAAAATAGTTGATGGGGCAGAAATCACCAAAGAGGATGTTGTATTTGAAATTGGACCTGGTATTGGAACTCTGACCCAAGCTTTAGCGGAACGAGCTAAGAAAGTTGTGGCAGTTGAAATAGATAAAACTCTTTTGCCAATTTTAGATAAAACCTTAAGTGAATATAATAATATAGAGGTTATTAATGGAGATATACTCAAAATAGATATCAGTCAATTAATTGAAGAACAAAGCCCTCACAGACCGATTAAGGTTATCGCAAATTTGCCTTATTATGTGACTACGCCAATTATCATGAAGTTTTTGGAAGAAAAACTACCTGTAAACAATATGGTGGTAATGATTCAAAAAGAGGTAGCTGATCGAATGCAGGCGAGACCTGGCACGAAGGATTATGGATCTCTATCGTTGGCTGTTCAATATTATTGTGAACCTAAGATTATAACTATGGTACCAAAAACAGTATTTATTCCGCAACCAAATGTGGAGTCAACGGTTATTAAGCTAGAAATCTTAAAAAATCCTAGAGTGTATGTGAAAGATGAAAAACTGCTTTTTAACATAATAAGGGCAGCCTTTGGAAAGAGAAGAAAAACCCTTTTGAATGCCTTGGCAAATAGCAATCTTGGATTTGACAAAGATATGATTAAAGAGGTATTGCAAAAATATGGCATAAAAGAGGAACGAAGGGGTGAGACCTTAAATTTGGAGGAATATGCACTCCTTGCAGATGGATTTTTAAAGCAAAAGCTTATTTGATATTTAATAAATGAACGGAACATCTATAAAAGCGAAAAGATCGCTTTTTTCTTTTTTGGAACAATTTGCATTAAAAAGTAAACTATTATGAATTTCTCACATATATTAATATTAAGTGAATAAATTTGGGAGGGGGAGTATCCATGGATCATAATAGATATCGTAGATACTTTATAATGCAGGATTATGCAGATGATGGATTCGATAATAAAGCAGACAAAAATCCAAAAGGATACGCAAAAATAGAGATCACCAATGGAAATGGTGTATTGAGTCACTATGTTCAAAATCTAAAGAATTTTAGCAATAAAGAATTTGCATATCGGGGGATGCTTATAGGAAACAAAGAAGGCAAAAAACTACTTATTGACTATGGTAGCTTTGACATTGATGATACAGGTAAAGGTGAATTAAGGTGGAAGTTCGACCCTGATAATGTAGATGGTAAGGGCAATACAATAAATTCCTTCAATGTCATAGCAGTAGTAGCAGAGCCCCAAAATGAATATAACAGAGGAAATGTCGTTCAGGCTCCATTGGTTGGATTTATTCGCAAGGAAATAGTTGAATGGAGAAGTGTGCTAAAGAATAGATATGTAGCAGCCGAAAAAATAATAACTGATCTTTCAGCTAAAAAGATATATTCAGAAGAAATTCTTGAGGCTGCAGAAAAAGAGGCATCTTTAGAGGATGCAGCTATACAAGAATTATCAAAAGAAATCGTAGAAAGATATGAAAAAGAAATAGAGATTGAAAAAGAAATAGAGATTAAGAAAGAAATAGAAATTGAAAAAGACATAGAGGTTGAAAAAGACATAGAGGTTGAAAAAGACATAGAGGTTGAAAAAGACATAGAGGTTGAAAAAGACATAGAGGTTGAAAAAGACATAGAGGTTGAAAAAGACATAGAGATTGAAAAAGAAATAGAGATTGAAAAAGAAATAGAGATTGAAAAAGAAATAGAGATTGAAAAAGAAATAGAGGTTGAAAAAGAAATAGAAATTGAAAAAGACATAGAGGTTGAAAAAGAAATTCAAAGGGTTGCGGAAAGTATTGAAGATAATTGGGATGAGTTAGTCGATTATATCACTGAAGATGTAACGGAAGATATATTAAGTGATGACATGGAACTAGAAGAAGAAACTGGATTTAATGAGGGAAAAGAATCGCAATATGATAAAACAGAAGCATCAAGAATGGAATCCTATGACAACTCAAGCAACAATAAGTATTATCAACACTACTTTAGAATGGTCTGCGGATATGTTAAAAATATACTGAAATATTATCATGAAGTAGATCCTTTTGAAAAGAATCTCAAGGACTGCAAATGGTGGAAAATAGACTGTAGCCAACAAACGATTTTCAGAAATTTCTTGCCATTTTATGGATACATTGCAAATATGCTCTATTATTACAATAACCTGAACCAAATGACAGGATGTACAGATTTAATATACAAATACCAACATTATATATTTGGTATCACAGAAAACGAAAATGAGGAGGCAACCTATTACATTTATGGTATACCTGGTCGATTTGTACTGAGCGAACAACCCTATGAAGGCAAAACAGGCTTTGTATATTGGCATCCGCTGGAGGATAGGGCTCCTAAAAAAGGCGACTATGGTTACTGGACATTGCACATTGATGCCAAAACAGGAAATATAGTTATGCCTCAACAAACTACTCCTCCTCCCAAATAAGCGGAAGAGAGTACACAAAATTTATTACACTGTCTCTTAACACTGTCAATGAATAAGATCAGAGCAAATTTTGCTCTGATCTTATTCAACTTCATGAGGCCAATTCTCATAATCATCATTTAACATATATACTCTTTGAAATCCGTTGCTTGCCATGGTGTCAGCGACCTTCTCTGTTTTTCTGTTGCTGCTGCCATAGAGCATATAGATATTATCCTTTTCATAATACTCCATAGTCTTTTGTAGTTCGCTTTGACTAATAAGCAAAGCATTGGGAAGATGACCTTCTTCATAATCTTTTTCTGATCGCACATCAAAGATGATTAAATCAGGATTTTTTTCCATAAGTACCTTTGCTTGATCAAATGAAATTTTCTTATAAGCATATTCCATGGTTTCTGAAAAGGTTTCATCAGATCCTGTCATTGCCATTAAGAGAAATATGCCTAATGCTATTGCAGCTAATAGGACTAAAGAGATGAACAGGGTTCGTCTTTTGAACACAATAATTCTTAACATATTATATCACCTCACAACCTTGCATTGTAATAATAATATATTTGACCATATGAAGTTTTATTACAGGTATTTATCTTAGCGCCAAGCTTCGAAATAAGTGCAACTAGAGTTCAGGTGGAATAAAAACTCCATCTGAACTAAGTTTTCTTTATATCAATATCATTATTGACTTTTTATTAACTATGGTCTAATATATAATTATAATCCCCTATGCAGGGGGAGGGGGAAATGACGGGAGAGTGAATTAAATTGAAGGAAAAAATTTTAGTGATTGGAGCTGTGGCAGCGGGAACAAAGACTGCGGCAAAAATCAAAAGAGAGAATGCAGATGCTGAAATAGTTGTCATAACTAAGGACGAGCATATTTCTTATGCCGGATGTGGACTACCATATTTTATAGGTGGAGTCATTGAAGAGGAAAAAGAACTGGTAGTCAAGACTCCTCAAGAATTTAAGCAAATCACGGATATTGATGTATATACGAAGCTAGAAGCCATGAGCATTCACTCGAAGGAAAAATACGTCCTTGCAATGGATATACTAGAGGGAAATGTAAAAAAATATAGTTATGACAAGTTGGTTTTGGCAACAGGAGCAACTCCGTTTATTCCACAGATAGAAGGTGCAGACCTTCAAGGAGTGCATACAGTTAGGACTGTAAACGATGCCATAAACATCCGCAGTTTGATTGATAAGGGTGCTGTAAGTAAGGCTGTAGTAGTGGGGGGAGGATTTATTGGACTGGAGGTTGCGGAAAATCTCCATGGAAAAAATATTGAAGTTTCAATTGTAGAATTTGCTCATCATATACTTCCGTCCTTTGATGAGGAAATTGCTCTTTACGCTCAAAACTATATGAGTGATCAAGGCGTAAACATATACACTTGTGAAAAAGTAATTTCCATAAAAGGGGAAGAGGGCAGAGTAAAAAAAATAATCACAGATCAGAGAGAGATAGAAGCAGACTTGGTAATCATGTCGGTGGGTGTAAAACCAAATACAAAATTGGCTGAAGAAATAGGAATTGAGCTAGGGGTAACTAATGCTATCAAAGTGAATAACTTTATGGAAACTAGCATTGAAGGTATTTATGCCGTAGGAGATTGTGCGGAGAATGTGAATCTTATAACTGGAAAACCCGCATGGTATCCCATGGGTTCTACTGCTAATAAGATGGGAAGAATTGCCGGTTTAAGTATGACCGGTGACCAAAAAAATGGGCTAAAGGGAGTTCTAGGAACCACAATCGTGAAGCTGTTCAAATTAAACGCCGGCAAGACTGGATTGTCTGAGAGAGAGGCAATAAAACAAGGCTTTGAAGTGGAAACAGTTATAGTTCCTGCAAATGATAAAGCCCATTATTATCCTGGCTACAGACAAATTATCACAAAGCTGATAGCCGATAAAAATACACATAAAATATTAGGTGCTCAGGTTGTGGGAGAGGGTGTAGTGGACAAGCCGATTGATGTGATTGCCACGGCGATTACTTTTGGTGCTAAGGTTGAAGATTTAGAAAATCTTGATTTGGCTTATGCACCACCATTCTCTATGGCGATGGCCTCAACCATTCTGGCCTCAAATGCATTGCTTAATAAGCTTGCGGGACGAATGAATGGAATAAATTCCTTTGAACTAAAGAAAAGACTGGACGAACTGCTGGTTGTGGATATAAGAGATGAAGCTTCATATTTAATAAGAACAATTCCTGGAGCAATTCATATTCCTTCAGAGGAATTAATTTACAGAGCTGATGAATTAAAAAATAATGAAGAAATTGTTTTGATATGTAAGGTGGGTAAGATTGCCTACTTATCGTATCTAAAACTGAAGAAATTAGGTTTTCAGAATGTAAGAATACTCGAAGGCGGTATCAGTTCATATCCTTATGAACTAGTATAAATAAGAGGAGGAATAAAATTATGGCAGATTTTAATTTAAATTGTAAAGGGCTTCAATGTCCGGGACCAATTGTGCAGGTATTTAAGACAGCCAAGGAAGCACAGTCAGGCGATATTATTAATGTGAAGGTCACAGATAGGGGCTTTATCAAAGATATTCAAGCTTGGTGCAAGAAGACGGGTAATGAACTTAAGGAGCTTAATGAAACTGAAACAGAGATCCAAGTAAAAATACAAAAGAAATAAGGGGAAAAAACTAATGAGTGATAAAAAAACAATAGTCATGTTCAGTGGTGATCTTGATAAAGTCATGGCGGGTTTAATAATAGCCAATGGTGCGGCCGCCATGGGCAGTGAGGTTACTATGTTTTTTACCTTTTGGGGAATTAATGTTCTTCGTAAAGCAAAAAAGATCAAGGTTAAAAAAGATTTTATGGAAAAGATGTTTGGGTGGATGATGCCAAGGGGAGCTGAAAAGCTAGGACTATCTAAAATGAACTTTGGTGGAATGGGAGCACTCATGATGAAAGACATCATGAAAAAAAAGAATGTAAATACCCTTCCAGAGTTAATTGAAAGTGCCCAGATGATGGGTGTGAAAATGATTGTTTGTACCATGTCCATGGATGTGATGGGCATTAAAGAAGCAGAATTAATTGACGGTTTGGAATTTGCCGGAGTGGCATCCTATTTAGGAGAGGCAGAGGAATCGAATGTGAACTTGTTTATTTAATATACTGGGAAAAGAGGATTGACAATGTCTAGGGAGGCTGCGAAAAAAGATATACTAAATAGGCTTAAAACCATAAAAGGGCATATAACGGGTATTGAAAAAATGGTGGAGGATGATAAATCCTGTGATGATATTTTACTCCAAATTGCGGCAATTAAGGCTTCCGTTCATAAGGTAGGGTTAGTGATCATGGAGGAACACGCCAAAGAATGCCTCGTAAATATTGCTGAGGGTGATTGCCTTGACAGGGAAAAGGTTATAAAAATAATAGATACTATAGTAAAATATGCAAAATAGTACCCAAGAAACCGAGGGTACTATTTTTTTTGGACCTTTGCTGCAATTATTTCATAGGACCTCAAAACATCAAGAACGCCTAGGTGGTTTCCGATATTTGTTAATCCGAGCTGAAAGCATATTCTTCCAAGAAGGTTGTATAAATTACCCTTGAGGGAAGTATTCACACAGAGTATTTCTGATTCGTCGAGGCCTAACATTGCCGCTACAGACTTCAAGGTATTTGCTATTAGTACCGGAGCATGTTTTCTCCCCATGGTATATATTGAGTTATCATAGATATCTTTCCCATGGAAAAGGATAAGGCCAAGCTGTCTTTTTTTCAGGCTATGGAAATTGTGGAGATTCAGCAATTGAGATTTGGAGGGTTTCTGATCCCTGGGAAGCAAATTTAAGTGCATGGATGCTGCTATGATGCAAGAGTGAGTTCCTCCCTCGTCATGGTAAATGATATGCAACAGAATCACCTTTTTCTTCAAAATTGATAACATTCATATTGTGAGTTTGTGAGATTTCATTCCTTATTATACTCTATTACAGTATTTGTTTTTAATACTTAAAGGATTATCATATACATAGTTCAAAAATGAGAACAAGATTTAAAAAAAACAACTGAAAAACTGTGGGATTTAATGAACAATAGGGTGTGTCCTTAAGGAATAGGATCATGAGCAAATAAAAAAACAATAGACTATCTCTTGTTGAATTTAAGTAGACAACGGATGATGACACTTCAATACACCTCCTCGTATATTTCATACCCCATTGTATTCTTCTGTTACTTAGATGGTAACTAAGAAGATTTTGATTTTTTTATGAGCAAATGGAAGGAACAAAAAATTCAGAATATTTACAAAAATTACAAAATATTAATACAAATTACAAAATCTTAACGCTAATATTAAATAGATTTTGATATCATAAATGAAATGGAACAAGTCTGCACTGGAATTTTACAAAGTGCAAATATACATTCGGTTTTCAGATCAGGCTTGATTCAAGGAATATAAGCCCCGTATGCAGATTCAGCAATAATACTATTATTTTATTCAGAGGAGGAGTAATAATGCAAGACGCAAAAAAAACAGTAAAATCGACAAAAAAAGGACTTTTTTCAAAGTTTCTTGACATGGTTGAAAAAGTGGGTAATAAACTGCCACACCCTGTAACGATTTTCGTATTATTTAGTATCGCGGTAATCATTATTTCGGATATCGCTGCCCGTGCAGGGATAACTATTGAGTTTAACATGATCGACAGAACTACAATGGAGTCGAAAATGACTACGGTGAATGCAGTGAGTTTGTTAAATGCTGATGGAATCAGATTCATGTTTTCAAAAGCGGTTTCGAATTTCACTGGGTTTGCTCCTCTTGGAACAGTACTGGTCGCAATGCTAGGGGTTGGCGTTGCAGAGGGTACCGGACTAATTTCAGCAGTGCTCAGAAAATTAGTTTTAAGTACACCAAAGGGATTGATAACAGCTGTTGTAGTATTCGCAGGTGTTATGTCCAATGTGGCATCTGATGCAGGCTATGTTGTATTGGTACCCTTGGGCGCTATTGTATTCTTAAGTTTTGGAAGACATCCTTTGGCAGGATTGGCTGCAGCTTTTGCCGGAGTGTCAGGAGGATTTAGTGCAAATTTATTGATTGGAACTCTAGATCCATTGTTAGGAGGCATCAGTACAGAGGCAGCTCAGTTCATCAGTCCTGGTTATGTGGTGGCTCCAACTGCAAACTGGTACTTCATGATTGTGTCAACAATCCTGATTACAATCTTAGGTACATTGATCACTGAAAGGATTGTTGAACCAAGACTTGGAAAATATACAGGCTCGGAGAAAGTGGATCTTCATGCTCTTAATGTAGGAGAAAGAAAAGGACTAGTTGCTTCTTTTGTTGCTTTCTTGATATTCTCTATAGCCATCCTTGCTATGGTGGTTCCTGAGGGCGGTATCTTGAGAAATCCTGAAACAGGTGGCATCATGGGTGCATCTGCCTTTATGGACGGATTAGTGCCTATTATAGCGTTATTCTTCCTAATTCCTGGAGTAGCATACGGCATCTTTGCAGGTACAATTAAGAATGATAAGGATGTAGCTAATGCCATGGGCAAATCCATGAGTACCATGGGTGGATATATAGTACTTGCCTTTGCCGCTGCACAATTCGTAGCATACTTCGGATATACAAATCTAGGTACAATCCTAGCGGTCAAGGGAGCGGAGTTCTTGCAAGCAACAGGTTTGGTAGGATTCCCGTTGATTATAGGCTTTATCATCGTTTCGGCATTCATCAACCTTTTTATCGGATCAGCTTCAGCAAAATGGGCTATTATGGCACCGGTATTTATACCGATGTTCATGCAATTAGGCTTTTCTCCTGAATTTACGCAGGCTGCCTATAGGGTAGGAGATTCATCTACAAATATAATATCTCCATTAATGGCGTATTTTGCAGTAATTGTTGCATTTGCACAAAAATATGACAAGGATACTGGTATAGGTACTCTGATCTCTACAATGGTTCCGTACTCTATTGTATTCCTGTTTGGTTGGACCGTCCTATTGCTAGTATGGTATTTCCTAGGATTGCCATTAGGACCAGGAGCATATATATATTTGCCTATGTAATTTGCCTATGTAAATTTAAAAGACACCGTCGGGTGTCTTTTAAATTTACAGAAAAGAGTATTTAAAAAAGGAAAATAGAGATTATAAAAGAATAGGTATAAAAAAACATAATTAATTGGAGGACAAAACATATGATTAATAGAGAAAGAGTTGTACAGGAATTTTTAAAATACGTGCAAATAGACAGTCTTACCAAAAAGGAAGGAAACTTTGCCAGATATATTGCACAAGAACTTGCGGATGTGGGATTGGAAGTTGCTATTGACAATTGTGCGGAAAAGGTGGGAGCTGACACAGGAAATGTTATTGCAAGGCTAGAGGGAAAAGCGGATAAGGCATCCATTCTTTTTAGCTGTCATATGGATACGGTGAGCCCAGGAGAGGGAATCAAACCGGTAATCAGAGATGGCGTAATTTATAGCGATGGAAAAACCATACTGGGTGCTGACAATAAAGCGGGCATAGCCGCTGTGGTTGAAGCCTTGAGGACGTTAAAAGAATCAGGAGTAGAACATGGACCTGTAGAGGTTGTGCTAAGCATTGCAGAAGAAGGAGGACTTTTCGGGGCAAAAAATTTAGACTATTCTAAGCTGACATCGAAATTGGCATTTGTTTTAGACAGCGGTGGAGATCCTGGTCAAATAATCATCAAGGGGCCTGCTCAGGATAAAATCGTGGCTAAAATCATCGGAAGGTCTGCCCATGCCGGTGTAGCTCCGGAAGAAGGCATCAGTGCCATTCAAGTAGCCGCTTCTGCAATACAAAGAATGAAATTGCTTAGGATTGATTCGGAAACAACTGCCAATATTGGGGTAATACAAGGGGGACAGGTTACAAATATCGTATGTCCCGAAGTGAATATTCAGGCAGAAGCAAGAAGTTTAAATAATGAAAAATTAGATGAACAAACTACACATATGTTGCAATGCTTTGAAGAGGCAGCCAAAGAATATGGTGCTAAGGTGGAGTTAGAAGCGGAAAGAATGTATGAAGCCTTTGTTGTCGATGAAAATGAAGAAATTGTTGATTTAGTAAAATATGCATGTAAAAACATCGGACTCAAAGCGTACACTGACTCCTCAGGTGGAGGCAGTGATACTAATATATTAAACAGTAACGGAATCAAAGCAGTGAATTTGGGTATAGGAGAGAGAAAGCCACATACGCTGGAAGAACATATTCATATCGAAGACTTGATAAACAGTGCAAGGCTGGTGCTTGAAATAATCAAAACAATATAAATTCAAAAATAATAGATAAAGAAAATGTCTTAGAATAACAAAGCATCCCTTTATACAGAACTCTGGAAATATTAGGGTTCTGTATTTCTTTATCTCAGCGGCGTTACTAATACGCCCACTTCTATAAGCGGGAGATAAGTTTTCTTTATGAACCTAGTCATGACCTATCTATCAATGAATGCCAAAAATTGTTTATAATATGTTATATTGGGATAGTATAATAGTGACGGTCAAAATTATCATATGCAAAGAAATAAAGGCATGAATATGCTTATAATTATTCAGTAAAAATCCTTGCAATTTTGTTGAAAATGGTTTTTAATATATCTATTGGAATGAGTCAGAATCAAGAAAAATTCTGAGAAAATTCAAACTATTTGCTAAAAATCATGAATGGATAATTATTTAGAAGCAATGTAAAGGAAGTGATTTTTATTGAAAAGAGTCGATCATAATAAGGCACCATTGTTTGAGGCATTAAAGGATTATCATAGCAAAAATGTTGTGCCCTTTGATGTTCCCGGTCATAAGCATGGAGTTGGCATATCTGAAATGGCAGATTATTTTGGATCTACCATGTTGGAATTGGACGTCAATGCCATGAAGTGCCTTGACAATATTTGCAACCCAATCGGTGTAATAAAGGAAGCTGAAAATCTGGCAGCCGATGCTTATTATGCGGATCACGGGTTTTTTTTAGTGAATGGAACTACAGCAGGTGTACAGACTATGATTATGAGCGTTTGTCAGCCTGGGGATAAAATAATTTTGCCAAGGAATTCGCATAAGTCTGCTATAACTGCTATAATTTTAAGCGGAGCCATACCTGTTTATATACAACCCGAGG
This sequence comes from Alkaliphilus sp., assembly GCA_018335765.1. Lineage (GTDB taxonomy): Bacteria > Bacillota > Clostridia > Peptostreptococcales > Thermotaleaceae > JAGXRU01. Next base: position 2,461 of record JAGXRU010000066.1, on the reverse strand, counting down.
TGAACGAGGATCTAGGAATCGCCATGGGAATAAGTATTGAAAGCGTTGAAAGGGCTGTAGGCAGACATCCGGAAGCCAAAGCTATTTTCCTTGTAAATCCAACCTATTATGGTGCCATAACCAATGTGAAGGCTGTTGTAAAGATTGCCCATAAATATGGAATGGCTGTATTGGTTGATGAAGCTCATGGAGCCCACATGAATTTTCACCCGGAGCTTCCCCAGGATGCAATCGAGCTAGGGGCAGATATGTGTGCAGTCAGTACCCATAAGACGGGCGGATCACTGACCCAGAGCTCATTGCTATTGCTCAGGGAGGGCATCGTTGATGTCAAGACAGTGAGAACGACCATGAACTTGACCCAGACCACAAGCGCCTCATATTTACTCATGGCCAGCATAGATTTAGCTAGAAAACAATTGGCCACAAGAGGTGAAGAAATGCTGACAGAGGTATTGCGCTTAAGCCGTTGGGCTAGAGAAGAAATCAATAAAATTGACGGTCTGTATGCCTTTGGAAAAGAATTGGTTGGAATGCCCGGCGTATTTGATTTTGACGAGACAAAGCTGGGTGTAAATGTACGAAATATTGGTCTAACCGGTTTTGAAGTATATGATTTATTAAGAGATGAACATAATATTCAAACGGAATTGGGAGATATGTATAATGTGCTGGCAATCATAAGCTTAGGTGACACCATAGAATCCTTGACAACTCTTGTGAATGCTCTTAAAGAAATCGCCGTAAAGCACAGAAGAAATGAAGAAATTAAGCTTACCAAAGGAATACTAAAAAATCCTGACATTATAATTTCACCTCGGGATGCCTATTATAGCGAAAAAAAAATCGTAAGACTTGAGGATGCTGTGGGAGAAATCAGTGGAGAATCTATAATGGCTTATCCCCCTGGAATTCCGGTAGTAACACCAGGAGAAAGAATCAGCAAGGAAATGATAGAGTATATAAAGGTTTTAAAGGAAGAAAAAAGCTTGTTGCAAGGAACGGAAGATTCGTATGTTAACTACATTAAGGTGTTGGGTATAAATATGAGGCGTTAGTCAATCTTTGAATAGATAATGATGAGGTGAGCATTAGCATGGATAGTATCATTAAAAAAATTTTTGAACTTGATCAACAGGCAGTGGATATTAAAGAAAAAACAAAGGAAATGGAAGACAATAATATCGAAAACATTAAAAAGGTATTGTTGGATTTGGATACCAAAGCGATTGATGAAGCAAAAAAACTAGGTAAGGAAAAATATCAGGCATTTATAGATGAAGGAGAAGCTCGCAAACAGGAAATAACAGTTGAAGCAGAACATGCGTGCGAATTATTAGAGAAGAAATTTTCCAATAGCTATAGAGAACTTGAAGAAGAAATTTTCAGAGAAATATTTAAGAAGTAAATAAGCTTTTTTCTTTTCTGCGAAGGAGCGAGGGCAAATGAGTAATGTGCAAAGATTTTCTGCTATTAATACCAAGGCAATGTCGTTGGAAGGCAGACTTTTGAAAAAAAAGGATTACGATAATTTAATACTCCAAAAAAACGTCGTAGATTTCATTTCTTATCTCAAAAACCAAACTGCCTATAAAGAGGTTTTGGAGACAGTTGATGTCAATAATTATAGAGTGGAAGAGGTAGAGGTAATATTAAGAAGACACATGGTAAAGCAATACAAAAAATTAACTCATTATCTTACAGGCCACTACAAAAAACTTTTTAATGTTGTGCTTAAGAGATTTGAGATTGAGGATATAAAGCTTTACCTAAGAGCAATCATGAGGAATGAAGATCTATCCGATATTGAGGATCTAATCATTTGTTCAGATATGGATTATATGAAGCTAAGCGGATCAAAGAATTTAGAAGACTTCATAGAAAGATTGAAGGGAAAAGATTATTATAGACTTCTGAAGCCATATCTCGAAGAAGAACCAAACAAAAGACTGTTTTACATGGAGATGGTTTTGGACAGGCTATACTTTAATGAACTCTCTAATGAAACAGCTAAGCTAGATACTGAGGATCGGATTATTTTAGGTGAATTTTTGGGAATAAATAAGGATCTCTTAAATCTTCAGTGGATTTACAGGGGCATTAAGTTCTATAAGGATTCTCCTGAGGAGCTTGTTAACTATGCGCTTCTAGGAGGGCATAAGCTTAACTATGCAAAAATAAAGGCTCTGTGCTATTCAAAAAATGAAGATGAACTCATAGCAAAGATGATAGATTCTCAGTACGGATTTTTATTTGATAACAAGGAAACTTTGGAAATATTTATGGAGCGTCGGATGCAACGATATCTGTATTTCTTACTCTTAAAATTCAGAAGACAGGAAAAACTCAACATCATAGGATCAATGGTATATATTCATCTTTTAGAGTATGAAACGAGAGATATTATTTCTATTATTGAAGCTATTAAATATAAGATGGAGCCTGAAGTAATCACGAAATT
>JAGXRU010000065.1 GCA_018335765.1 Alkaliphilus sp. | reverse complement strand
AACCACCGTCAAGATACTTTACGTCCTTGTGTCCTAATAGTTTTATTTGCCAGTAAAGTCTGGCTGCATCATGGTGCGCATCAGCACTATATACGACTATTGTTGATTTATCAGTAGCTCCTGCTTTTGAAAGCAATTCTTCCATATGCTCTTTTGACTTTCTAATTCCACCTACTTCTTCACTAATAGCTTCCTTTGAGCCTTTGCCTGAATAGTCTGGACGCCATACAATATATGAGCCCTCGATTTGTCCACTAGCTATACTTCCTGGAACCATTGCTTTTTTAGGGTCAATTACACCAATTATTACTAGGTTCTCATCTTTAGCGTCTATTAACTGTTTTAATCCCTTAGGTGAAATCACAGCATCTGGATTTGCATATTCAGATATTTTCTGTCCCTGTTCACTTTGATCCACATTAACCTTTTTGCCACAACCAGTTAATGCAATTGTACCTAATAACATTGTTGAAACTACTGCTAGTGCTACTATTTTTTTAAATTTCATGCTTTACCCTCCTCATTATTTACCTTTATATAAATGATCAGTTAGCTAATTATTTATTGCTATTGTAATTGAAATCAATTATGATTTTATATTTATCCCTTTTTTCTTAGCAATATATTTTGGAATTAATGACACTGCGAAAAGTATTAATCCTGCCACTGCAAATTGTATCAAAAGCTTACCAGAGAAGCCATTTGTTACAATTTCTCCTGCCATGTATGCATATATAAATGCACCTGGTGCCATTGTAATAAAAGATACAATTGCAAAGGTTACAACCTTCATTGACGTAACTCCGTAGGCATAATTTTGAATATTGTATGGAAATACTGGTACAAGTCTTGTTAATATTAAAAAACTTGTGCCATTTTCAGCAACGCCTTTTTCAATCTTTTTAAATATTGGATTATTCCCAAATTTATTTACAATTGTGTCTCTAGCAACGTATTTTGCAATCAAAAATGCTATTGTACCTCCAATGGTTGCTCCTACTAGAGCCAATAAACCGCCAACTACAGAACCAAAGGTTATACCTGCTACAATTGTTATGGCTGAAGCAGGCAGCATAAATATAGCAATTAAAATGTATAACAAAATATAAGCTATATAGCCTATTAATCCAAGTCTTTGGAACCATGCTTGAAGTCCCTCAACATCTTTAAGCTTATCAATCAAGCCAAATTGGTTTGCTACAACAAAAACTAAAGCTATAGTCGCTACAATAACAACTATTTTACCTAATCCGCCTTTTTGTTTTGTATCACTCATAAACAAGCTCTCCTTTATTTTTTAATTGCTCTTTTAATTGCACCTTTAGATTTGAATCTATTTATCCAAGCCTTTACTGGGTTCGATAATACATCCTCAGGTGGCTTAGAGTTTTTATATACTACATCTCCCCATATCAAATCTAAGATATGCCATGCCTGTCCACCTCCTAATATCATAGATTGACGACATGCGGCACAGTAAACAACTATATTTTCTGTCGGAAAATCCTTTACACGTCTGTCCATGACCTTCTTAGCAACATCAGGATTTACAGGAACAATCATTCCTCCAAAACCGCAGCAACGAGTCTTGTCTTTTGTATGTTCAGGCTCTGCAACTTTATATCCTAACTCTTTAAGAATCCATCTAATGCCTTCATGTATCCCATTTAAATCTCTTATAGAGCAAGAGTCATGGACAGAGAATACTACATCACTGTCTTTTGCTTTTCCTATAAGTTCCTGAGGAAGCCCAATTTGTGGCAACAGCTCCCATAATGATGTAGTTTTAAATTCCTTCGATTCTCTTAGTGTGTTCATGCAGCTCTGACAGGCGACTATCATCTCATCTATCTCACAATCCTTAATATCCTGTACTAGACTTCCAAATCTTTCTTCAAATAGCTCCACTTGTCCTAGAGCTTTTGTAGGTTTACCACAGCACTTTTGTATACCAGATAACTCGGGGTAATGCTTCTTTAAATATTGAACTGTTAACTCAACATTTTTAGGGCTATATGATGGAAGTGAACAGCCTGGCATAAATCCTCTTCTGTTACCCATTACTTTTTACCTCCTTTTTGTTTAACTGTGAATAGCTTTGAGAATCCAAGAAGTTGGTGAATATCTATAGCACCATGACCCTTCAATGGCGATTTTCCATTATTTGCTTTTACCAGGTCTTTTCTTATTCCACCAAAAACTTCAGCTAACTTATACTCCTCTGGACATACAATTGTGCATTGATTGCACATATTACATGAATACGCTATTAACGGTTCCATATTTCCATCTTTTAAGAATTTGTTAAATAATTCCCCTGGATAATGAGTAAAATCATTAAGCATTATACATTCTTTCATACAACCCTTGCATTCACACTTTAAACATCGTGAAGATTCTTCTAATGCTATGCTATCATCAAATCCTAAGTCGCACTCAGCAAAAGAAGTTTTTCTTTCATTAGCTGGCAACATTCTTGTATGATATCTTTTTATATCTATAACTCCTTCTGGCAGTGGAAGATTAAGCTCAGTTTTAAATGAGTATTCCTCAATCAAATCTCTATCCTGTATCAAATCCATGCCTTTTAGATATCTATCCACTGATATGGAGGCTTTTCTGCCTAGAGCCATAGCTTCCACAACAATTGTACCACCGACTGCATCTCCTGCTACAAACACATTAGGAGCCTTAGTTGCGAGTGTATCTTTATCAACTACATATCTTCCTCCTCGTGTTTGTTCAACACTACCAGCTGTTATGTCTTCAACAATCTGTCCAGTAGCAAATATTACCGTATCACATGGTATTACAATTTCCTCGTTACCGAAGGTTGGACTGAATCTTCCTTCAGCATCAAATACACTTAAACATTCTTTTATTCTAATTCCGCTAACTCTTCCTTCCTTGCTTAATATTTCTTCAGTTCCCCAACCGCAGTTAAACACTACACCTTCCTCAAGTGCGCATTTCTGCTCATGAATACTTGCCGGAAGTTCTGCTTGATTTTCTAGTGACACAAGATGAACATCTTGTACTCCTACCCTAAATGAAGATCTTGCACAATCCATAGCAACATCTCCACCACCAATTACTACAACCTTTTTACCCGCTAAATGACTTTTCTTTGTAAGCGAAACCTCTTTTAAAAAGTCTACAGCATTCGTAACTCCTTCTGTTTCCTTGCCTTTTACTGATGGTATTGATCCTTTATGTGCTCCATGCGCAACTATAATTGCATCATACTGTTTAATTAAGTCATCAAATTGTATATCCTTACCAATCTCAACTCCCAGCTTAAATACCACACCAAGCTTGTTAAGATATGAATATTCAAAATCTATGAGCGTTCTTGGCAAACGATATTCTGGAATTCCTACTCTCATCATACCCCCGACAACTTCAAGTTTCTCAAAGATTGTGATTTCATGGCCTTTTTTAGCTAAATCAAGAGCTGCTTGTGCTCCTGCAGGACCTGCACCAATAACTGCAACCTTTTTCCCTGTAGCGGGGTCTTTAGAAATATCCCAAAACTCCTCTTTGTCAGCTTTATCAGCTGCGTACCTTTTTAATGCAGCAATTGATATAGGCTGTCCATACTCTGTATTTCTTCTGCAGACCTTTTCACAAGGATGAGCACATATTCTACCAAGTGTGCCTGGCAAGAATAATTTTTCTCTTATTTTTAATAATGCCTCCGATACCTTACCTTCTTTAATTAGGTCAACATAGCCTATAACATCAGTATGCATTGGACACTCTGAGCTACAATATGCTGATTCATGCCCTTGACACCCTTCGGCAATCTCTGTAGCTGCCTTTAACACTTTTTCATTAAACTTCACTTAATCGCAACCTCCTTAGTTTGTTATTTATCAAACAATTTAAATATTTATAAAGTTTTCAACTACCCTCAAAAAATGTTTATCGATACTAACCCGCTTTTCTCAGTTGCATTTACTTTGGAGGTGGTATCAAAGTTGATGTTTTTAATACCACTACCATAAAGAGTGATGCCTTTTGCTGCAATTTGAGTGAAAATATTTCTAAGGATACAACTTTTGACTGAATTTTCAAGGTTCTTCATGCAAGGTTTTTGACGCCCTAATCAATATATCATAAAAGCACCTTAAAGTCTATCAACAAACGATGGGCAAGCTATGGTTAGTTGGTGCATGCGAAACGATTCTAACAGGCTTGAGGATATTTCTTTTATGCTTTTTTGCAAATCTCTTGTTCTATCCATGCCTTTTTCGTATAGTTGCCCAATATGTCTGCCAGTTGTGTAATTTTCTGTAGTAAAAAATACTATCCCGTATTACTCTATAGATTATAATTCGTACGCTATTTCTTGTTCTTTTTTGATTTTAGAAATGCCTTGATTTTATCAACAGAAGTATTCAAAATATATTTTTCCTTGATTCCAGCCTCTTCCACAAGCTTCATGGCTTTGTCAAACTCTCCTACCCTTTCATACCAATGGGCATCACTGCCAAAGGCTACCAATGTTCCATATTTTTTGCACAACCTAGCAATTTCTCTGCAATTGTCAAAGCTACCCTTTCTGACTATCGTTAGTGAGCTGTTATTGATTTCCAAAGCAACATTATAGTCTGCTGCTGCAGAAACAACTCTCTCATAATCCACCTTAAATCTTGGATTACCAGGATGAACAATAATATGCACTAAAGGATTTTGTATCGTTTGAATTAATGCCTTTGTATTATCCTCAACACTTTCAGGGATAAAACAGTCATCATGAAGGCCTGCTAGAACTATGTCGAGTTCTTGTAAAAAATTTTTTTCTAAATCCAGATTTCCCTCCATGTCTACTATATTTGCCTCTACACCTTTCAAAATCTCTACTTTATTTATTATAGAAGGTAAAACTTTCATATTGCCAAAATGATATTTGTTTGGACCTCCTGGCATGTTAGGGCCGTGATCAGTAATAGCAATTAATTTAAGTCCTTTTTCTCTCGCACTTTGTGTGTTTTCAAGTATGGTATTATAGGCATGACCGCTGGAAATGGTATGCACATGTAAGTCTGCAACGAGATTCATTATCTTTAGACCTCCTTAAGCTTTTCTCTTATGTGCTTATTATATCAGATAATAATGAATCAGAGATTTTCTTTTCAAAATTGAGAGCTATTAGAATAATAAAAATTGTTGTTGAAAGAGGGTGCCTTAAATGTCAAAAAGTAGAAGAAACTACTTGATTTCCTCGTAAAATACAAGAATAAGTAGTCAATAGCCCTTCACAAAATTTTTGTGTAAGTCCTAAAATTTTATCTCAGCGGCGTTACTAATACTCCCGCTTCTATAAGCGGGAGCTAAGTGCCGCCAAGCTTCGAAATAAGTGCAACTAGAGTTCAGGTGGAGTAAAACCTCCATCTGAACTAAGTTTTCTTTATAGCAAATTCGTGGTTTAAATGTTAAAATGATGTCAAAGGCACTTTAATCTACATACCATGGAGGCGTATCATGAAAAAAGAAAAATTGTTGACTAAAGGATTTGCGACCCGTTCCATTCACGGTGGACATGTAAAAGATCAGTTTGGCGCACTTGCAACACCGATCCACCAAACAGCCACTTTCATATTTGATAGTGCGGAGCAAGGGGGTAGACGTTTTGCGCTTGAAGAAGAAGGTTACATCTACACAAGACTTGGAAATCCAACTTGTATGCAGCTTGAGGAGAAGCTTGCCATGCTCGAAGGCGCTGAGGCTTGTGTCGCTGCGGCATCGGGAATCGGTGCGATTTCTTCTGCATTCTGGACGCTTCTTAAGTCGGGCGACCATATAGTATCTGCGAAGACACTTTATGGCTGTACGTTTTCATATCTCAACCACGGATTGACCAGTTTCGGCGTAGAAGTGACCTTCGTCGACACGACAGATCCTGAAAACGTCAGAGCGGCGATGCGACCAAACACGAAAGTCGTCTACCTTGAGTCACCTGCAAACCCTACGCTTGAAATTGCTGATATTAAAGCGATTGCTGATATTGCACATACAGTGGAAGGTTGCGTAGTGATGGTCGACAATACGTTCTGTACGCCTTACACACAAAGACCTCTCGAAATGGGTGCAGACATTATCGTCCATTCGGGCACTAAGTTCTTGAACGGACACGGTGACGTCATTGCCGGTTTCGTTTTAGGCAAAAAAGATTATATCGATCAGGTAAGATTTTACGGCATCAAGGATATGACCGGCGCATCCATGAGTCCATTTGATGCGTATTTGATCATCAGAGGCCTTAAAACACTTGAAATACGTATGGAAAAGCATTGTGCAAACGCGATGGAGGTTGCGAAGTTCCTGGAAGGTCATCCGGCTGTCAACAAAGTTTACTACCCAGGGCTTGAGAGCTTCCCACAATACGAACTCGCAAAGAAGCAAATGAGTTTGCCTGGTGCAGTCATTGCATTTGAGCTCAAGGGCGGTGTCGAGGAAGGCAAGAAAGTCATGAATGCGGTTGAGCTTTGCAAGCTTGCAGTGAGCCTTGGCGATGCAGAAACATTGATACAACACCCTGCATCCATGACCCACTCTCCGTACAAGCCAGAGGAAAGAGCCGATGCCGGCATACCGGACGGTCTTGCGAGATTGGCGGTTGGCCTGGAATCGGCTCAGGACATCATCGACGATTTGGAGCAGGCGTTAAGCCACATCTTAATTTAGTTATAACATTACTCATATTTTATAGTGCCCATGACTCAGTCATGGGCACTATTTTGTTACAATATGGCAGTATCCTTCGCTCTCAGATCTGATACTCTATTCTATCTTGTAAACTTTCCCATCGGAATATGTGAATTTCATCAATATCTGACCTTCCTTGTCATAAATATGGATTTCGTCATGACAACCCAATCTCCGATTCATAGCATATACCCCTTCCGAATTATCTTTATCTCCATATTTCTCAAGATAATATCTTAGAGCAACCTGACTTTGGTTATTTCCTCTATTGAATACATCAAAGCCTGAAAGAAACAGATTATTATTAAAGCCAACAGTAATAATAAGCATACCCACAACTGCCATTATACATTTCAAAACAATGTTTTTTCTGCTTAATAATCTATTATCCTTCATGCCTTAATCTCCTCATATGATATATTTTTACTATTATGGAATGAGTTAATTCATCAATTCTCCGTCATCTACTACAATTTGTGCTTCAAATACATATGCATTATTCATACCCATTACTTTTCTGAAGAAACTTAAAGGCACAAATGTTCTTCCTTCTACTAAAGCAGGAGCAGTTCCTAAGTGTATTGGATCAGTTTTAGAGTAAATGTAATGGTCTTTATTTATTGTTAGAGAAATGTCTTTTCCAATCATTATACTGCTCAATTCATTATTCCAACTCACCTCAAAACCCAAAGCCTCAGCTATCGCACGCAGTGGAACCATCACAGTCCCCTGTTCATTGGTATAAGCTTTCGGAGCATCAATTTTTGTGTTATTCACAATCATCTCCATATTAGAAACATCACCAATTGCAGTAGCTGTCACTTCTTCTGTCGGCTGATCGATTAGAGAATCTGCTTTTTCAAATAGCACAACTATTTTAGCAGGGGTTGTTTGTGCCGGAATACTCTTTGTTGAAAAGCTATAGCTTACTACCAGCTTTCTGTTTGCGAGCTCACCTTCGTATGGCTTTCCATCTTGTGAAATAATTTCTGTTTTGTCAGAAATATTTAGTTTCAAATCGTTATCATCACTAAGAAGGTCTTTATCGAACACTGCAACCTTGACATTTATTTCCTCGCTTTTTACTACAACAACCTCAGCAACATATTGGGCTGGATATATCATAATCATCGGCATATTAGCTTCGAAATATCCAGTGATTGTTGCTCCTACAGTAATTACTGCATTGTTTGCAACATATGTGTTCTCTGATACAATTATATTTGCCCGCTCTCCATTCTCATTTTCTGTCAATACCATTTTAGAACCCTTCATTGAATCATACCCGCTGATTTCCAGAACTTTTCCGGTAAATGAGTTGAAATAATTCTGTTTTACAATACTCGTTTCCGCACTTATAGGTAAAATGTCCTTGATTTGATTGACATCCTTAGCAGTTCTTAAATCCTCCGGACTTACTGCAAGAGCAGTAAGTGCTGTAACTGTCAATATAGTGGCTGATAATACTCCTGTTAATACCTTCTTATATTTCATTGTTATTTCCTCCTTTATTTTTTCTTACATCTTTTAAGACGCATGAAAAAACAAAAAGTTCCAGAAATACAATAAAGAGAATAACTATTTTAGGATATTTTTCTTAATGTTTTTGTTGCTACAAGTAGGACGGGGTTGTT
>JAGXRU010000064.1 GCA_018335765.1 Alkaliphilus sp. | reverse complement strand
TGTACCAACTGTAGCTTCTACCGCTCAAGAAAAGCCTGCCCCTGTGAAAGAAAATCAGCCATCACAGCAGGCTGAAAATACAGTTGATGCAGAAGAAGTTATGAGCAATCAAAAACAAACAGCAACTAGTGCAATGACAGTCCCATTAGTCGGTTCAATAGGAATGAAGTATGCAGTCGATAGTTTGGTTTATTCAAAAACCTTGGATCAATTTACCACACATGAGGGTATAGATATCATTGCACCTATAAATACACCGGTCATGGCTGCTCAAGCCGGAGAGGTCATTGAGGTTGTCGTAGATTCAAGACTAGGCATTACTATTGCAATAGCACATGAAGGCAATATCATAACCCGTTATTCGAACTTAAGTACAGATCAAATGGTCGAGGTGGGAGATTTTGTAGAAAGAGGCGAAGTCATCAGTGGTGTCGGAAGAAGTGCATTGTTTTCAATTGCAGAGGAGCCTCACCTACATTTTGAAGTCCTTGTAGAAGGAAAAAACGTAGATCCATCTCTTTACATACCAATTGAATAAGCTATAATTGTGTAGGGGCGTCCACCTTTTAGAGTTGATAAAAGGTGGACAGTCGTTTTTACTCCTGCAAAAACTTAAAACAGGGGTTTACCCTGTTCTTATCCATCTGGTTCCCAATAGGTTTATCAGCATTTCTTATTTATGAGAACTCCTGTATTTTAATTTAGTTGCTTTCCCGCCCCTAATATGTCGTTCTGCTTTATTCTTATCAAGTATTCCTTTTACTTGATTGGCGATAAGAGGGTTTATTTTAGGGAGACGTTCTGTAACATCTTTATGGACTGTGCTTTTGCTTACTCCAAAAACCTTTGCAGTTTGTCGAACGGTTGCTTTTTCATTTATAATATACTCGGCAATTTCCATTGCTCTTTCTTCTATGTAATCCTTCACTTTGCCTAACCCCCTTTAGATACTTCCTTTGATAAATAATATGCAGGGACTTTTGTCTATAGAACAGAAAATAAATTTGCAAAAAAACCTGCAAAATATTTATTATTATAGAGGAAAAAGAAAATATATATAGAATAGTAATATGGTTATGCAAGGTTTTAATTTTGATGCGAAAATAGAGAAAATAGAAGTACTGGAAAGTACTGATCAATATGCAATTTAAAATGGAAGGTGATGAATATGTTTGGATTTGGTAATGAGATAGGTATTGATTTAGGTACAGCCAGCGTTCTTGTCTATATCAAGGGTAAGGGAATAGTGCTTCAAGAGCCGTCAGTGGTGGCGATTGATAAAAATACTAATCAATTATTGGCAGTTGGGCAAGAAGCTAGAAAAATGCTTGGAAGAACACCGGGTAACATTGTAGCGATAAGACCTTTAAAGGATGGCGTGATTTCGGATTATGAAGTAACTGAAAGAATGCTCCGTTACTTTATTCAAAAGACCTGTGGGAAAAGAAGGATGTTTTTTAAACCAAAGGTTATTGTATGTGTGCCAAGTGGAGTCACAGAAGTTGAAAAGAGGGCGGTTATTGACGCTACCAATGAAGCTGGAGGAGGCATCACATATATTATTGAAGAACCGATTGCAGCGGCTATCGGTGCAGGACTAGATATTTCAAAGCCGGATGGAAATATGGTGGTAGATATAGGCGGTGGAACAGCAGATGTGGCAGTAATCTCCTTAGGAGGTATTGTGGTAAGTACCTCCATAAAGGTGGCAGGAGATAAATTTGATGAAGCGATTGTAAGACATATGAGAAAGAAGCATAATCTGCTCATTGGAGAAAGGACAGCTGAAGATCTGAAGATCAATGTAGGAACGGCATATCCAAAGGCTAAGAACAATACCATGGAGTGTAGGGGCAGGGACTTGATATCAGGTCTGCCTAAAACCATAACGGTGACCTCGGAGGAAATGCTGGAGGCTTTAGTAGAACCCGTTGAAGCTATTGTCTATGCAGTGCATGGGGTGTTGGAAAAAACTCCTCCGGAGCTTGCTGCGGATATCAGTGACAGAGGTATTATTATGACAGGGGGAGGAGCCTTGCTCCATGGTTTGAATTTATTGATTGAAAAACGCACAGGTATTCCTACATTTGTTGCAGAAGATCCAATATCCTGTGTTGCCAAAGGAACAGGAATGTCCTTGGAATCTATACATATTCTTGAGAAGAGTATGACAAATAGTAAAAGATATAGACAATAATTTTAATTAAGACAGAATCACAGGGACAGGTACCTTGCTTCAGAAGCAGGGTACCTGTCCCTGCTTCTGAAATATTCTTCTAAAGTTTTATTATTATTATGACGATAAATTTCTTAGAGGAATGCATATATGCAATAATCTGTTTTGTGGTGGCTTACACCCCTGACGGTAAGAGAAGCCATAACGGATTCAAATACAAAGGAGTTGAAAAATAGATGTTCAGAGGGCTTTACACAGCAACCTCATCCATGAATACCAATCAGAAAAAATTAGATGTCATAACAAACAACATTGCCAATGCTAATACTGTGGGATTTAAAAAGGATCTTGTCATGTCAGAATCCTTTCCAGAGGTGCTAATACATAAAGTTAATTCGGATACGAGTATTTTTGGCAGAGAAGGCTTTACAGGTGTAGTGGTACAACAGGAGGATGGGTTGTACAATGCCAGTGTAAATGGAGGCTTTTTTCGAGTGAGAACGCCAAATGGCATAAGCCATGAAAGAAACCTTAATTTCACCATCAATGAGCAGGGCTATCTCAGCACCTATTATAAAGATTCTGAAGGAAGAATAAATACAGACACTGGGTTTGGAGTATTAGGAAATAGAGGGCCTGTCTATGTCGGAGATGGGGAATTGGAAATAAATGAGCGGGGTCAAATATTAGTAAATGGAAATATTATAGATAATTTAGTTATGCTCATGCCTTTTCGGGGCATAGGAACCTTAAATGACGGAGTGAGAATTGACAGGCTGGACGTGAATTTTGGACAGGGGCAGCTCAATGAGACTGCTAATGAACTGGATTTCGCCATAAGGGGCAAGGGCTTTTTTCAGATAGAAACACCTGAAGGATTGAGGTTTACCAGAGACGGTTCTTTTAAGCTCAATGACAGAAATGAATTGGTAACCAGTGAAGGATATAGAGTCTTAGGCTCTAATGGTCCTATAAATTTGGATGCAGAGAGAATAACATTTTCCGAAAGGGGCGAAATTCTTGCCGATGGGGAAGTGGTAGACCAATTTAGTATGATTAATATGGACAACTCGGTAGACCTTAGAAAAACCGGAAACAATCTATTCAGGATGGAGGACGGTTTGACTGTAGAGGGGATACCTTTTGAGGGGGAGATAGTTCAAGGTTTTCTTGAAAATTCCAATGTGGATACAATAAAAGAGATGGTAAGGATGATGACCATGTACAGAAATTACGAATCCAATCAGAGAATGATCAGAGCCTATGATGATCTGCTACAAAAGGCAGTCAACGAAATTGGAAGGGTTTAGAAATATTAGACAGGGCAATTACTCTTTTGCAACTTATAAAGAAAACTTAGTTCAGATGAATTTTACGAAAATACAATCACGGAGGTATATCAATGAGAGCCTTATGGACTGCTGCTTCTGGAATGAAAGCTCAACAGCTTAATGTAGATACCATATCTAATAATTTGGCAAATGTAAATACTGTAAGCTTTAAAAAACAAAGAGTTGAATTTAAGGATCTATTTTACGAAACATTGAGCAGAAATAATATGGGTGAAGGACAAAGCCGCCCTGTAAATCTAGAAATAGGGCATGGGGTAATGCCCATGGCAACGCTCCGTTCCTTTGGAATGGGAAGCTTTGAACAGACCAATAACGATTTGGATTTTGCCATTGACGGCAAGGGATTTTTTATGGTCAGAGATGCAAACGACAATATGTTTTATACAAGAGATGGCAGCTTTAAGCTGGGTATGGGAGAAGGCGGAGAAACCATGTTAGTGACCGCCGATGGATATTTTGTTCAAAGTGATGGCGGCGACATAGACCTGGGCGAAGGCATTCAAGAGATATCAGTAAATGAAAACGGAATGATGTTTATTAAGAGAGATGGAGAAGAGGAAGTTGAAGAGCTGGCACAGCTCACTCTTGTTCGTTTTGCCAATACAGCAGGTTTAGAGGCTGTTGGAAAGAATATGTATATAGAGTCGGCAGCCTCGGGTGAGGCAATGGAAGCATTTGAAGGCGATGGTGGAAAAGTAATGCAAGGGTTTTTAGAATCCTCCAATGTGCAAGTGGTTGAAGAGATGGTAAAGCTCATCACAGCTCAAAGAGCGTATGAGATCAACTCAAAATCCATTCAAACAGCAGATCAGATGTTGGAGCAAGCGAATAATTTAAAAAGGTAATTGGTAATTAAATGAAAGGAGCACTCCATGGAGCCGATAAGGAACAACCAATTTTCAAGCCCGCATTCTATAAAACAAAATATAGCATCAGTAAAAGAGGAATCCTTTGAGAGGATGCTTGAAGCATCGATGGATGAGAAGGATAAGAAAAAGCTTCTTGCTTCTTGCCAACAATTTGAGGCAATTTTCCTTCAGATGATCCTCAAAAACATGAGAAGTTCAGTCAATGAGGATGGATTTATTCAAAAAAGCTTTGACCGTGAGATATTTGAAGGAATGCATGATGAAAAAATAGCCCAGCAAATGGCGGAGGGGCAGGGTATTGGATTGGCTCAACAGCTCTATAAACAGCTATCTAAGCAAATCATTACCGAAAATAATAAGTAGGGAAGGGTTTATAACCGTTCCGCAGATGAAAGCAGGGCATAAAGTAGGGAAGGGTTTATAACCGTTCCGCAGATGAAAGAAGACGGATAATTGATTGGAGGCTGTAAAAAATGCTCAACAACATTGAAATACAAAAGATTATTCCCCACAGATACCCATTTTTACTGGTGGATAGGATTGAGGAAATTGAACATGGAAAAAAAGCTGTGGGAATAAAAAATGTCACTATAAATGAACCGTTTTTTCAGGGTCATTTTCCGGAAAATCCAATCATGCCTGGAGTACTCATCGTAGAAGCCATGGCTCAAGTGGGAGCGGTAGTTATGCTGCAATTGGAAGAAAACAGAGGAAAACTAGGTCTGTTCACTGGAATAGATGAACTGCGTTTTAAGCGTCAAGTGGTTCCTGGGGATACGCTTAGAATGGAAATTGAAATGATTGTTGTAAGGAGAAATATTGGAAAAGCTCAAGCGGTGGCGTATGTTGGAGATGAAGTGGCCTGCAAAGGCATTTTGATGTTTGCCCTAGTGGATATTCCAAAATAATATTGTGATAAATTTTCTTTAGTCCAATTATTTTGATTGTACATCCAGTCCTCCTAAATGATATAATGAATTACTAACAAAATAGGGGGAATAAATCAAATGGATGATGAGATAAAATCCGCACTCTATCTTATTATCGACATGATAGATGGTCTAGGCAAAAAAGTTGACCGTTTAGAAGAAAGAATGGATCGCTTTGAAGAAAGAATGGATCGCTTTGAAGAAAGAATGGATCGTTTAGAAGAAAGAATGGATCGTTTAGAAGAAAGAATGGATCGTGTAGAAAAAGACATAAAGGACATAAAGGAAGAACAAAAGAAAACCAACGATAGGCTTGATACTATAGCATCTATGTATGGTTCCCACGAGGAAGCAATTCGCAGATTAAAAGCAATGAAAATATTATAACTAAATTAAGAATGACGGGCAAAGCCCTTATTTAATCACAGAAAGATACGTTCAGACGTATCTTTTTGCTATTAAACACATTTTAACTATGAAAGCCTTGTTTTATGAAACTTGTAGTAATATAATTGCATATATAGGCATGATAGATATCTACAATATTTGTAAGGAGACAAAGATGGATAAAAGAGGTTTAAGGGTTATAAAAGGCAATAAGATACAGGCAGTAGAGAAAAAATACAGTTTCATAGAAGCCTGCGTAACCAATACACGCCTTATGGGAGTTTTAGGCTTGAGAATTACTTGGGAACTAGAAAAAGGTGAGATATACAATCAGTTCTTCCATTTGGATGTTGAGGAGTTTGGATTAGACGATTTTATGAGTCTTACAAATGGAAGTGATGAGGAGATAGAAAAAATTACTAACAAAACTATGGGAGGGCTTGGGGGAAAAGTAGTATCCATAGGAGAAAGGGAAGCAAGATATCTGATAAAAACTTTTGTGGCAAGGAACAAGCTATTGAGACAACCCATGCCTGAGCCTGAATGGGAATATTATTTTATCATCAAGGAAGATGTCAAAATAAATAAAACAGAAATCAAAAATCTTTGGATGAACATATGCGAAAAAATTCATTCGTACAACCAATTAATCAATTACTTTATTATGAGAGCAGTGGGTATGGATTTTGAAGCGATGGATTATCTGTCCGTTCAGGGAGGTATAGATTACAAGCCTGTTAGCAAACCATCTACATTATTAAAAAATACTATTGAGTCTATGGAGCAGGATGAGGAAACATCCTATGTCACAGAGTCAGTGGTTGATATGGGTGAACAATATAAAATGGTGGTATCAGAGTTTCATATCAAATTGACGGCTCAAGGGCCAAGAGTAGAGAAAGCTGAAATAAAGTCTGTTATGAATATTACCAGTACCGAGGCAGCTTTTGCATTGGGGAAAAAAGAACATTTGCTTGTCTATGAAATCAAGGACATATGGGAGCTTCTTCGCCTGATGGAGCTTGGGAAACCAAATAGTATCCAAAATGCCTATGAGGCAGGCTATTTGTTTACTGAATTCAACCCAAATAATGATCATGTAGACCAAGCAGTATACTATCTAAATGAAGATGTTTATGGTGCATACTTTATTACCGCCGCAGAACAACTGGTGGTTGCCGCCTATTCCAAACACAGAATAGAAGAGATAAAAAATTATTTTGAAGCATTAACCTTTAAAGAAATTATAGAGCTGGAAGAACAGCTTGAATTGGATAATTTGATGCTATATGAGTTTGTTCATAGTGACTATGACAACATATATGATTTTTTGGATGATGATAAGTAAAATGGAGGTTTCGGCGATGAAGTTCGACCCTAAAATTATTGTTTCCATAGGTGTGGTTTTTGTATCCTTTTCCGCTATCCTTACTAAAATGTCAGATGCTCCGCCACTCATAATAGCAGCGTACAGATTAGCTTTTACTGTATTATTGTTACTGCCTGCTGTCATAAAGAGCAAAATACCTGAAATAAAGAATATAGACAAAAAAAGCTTCAATATATGTATGATAAGCGGAGTGTTTTTAGCGCTTCACTTTGCTACGTGGATAACATCCATAAGCTATACATCCATAGCCAGTGCTGTGGTGTTGGTGAATACTCACCCTATATTTATTGTAATAGCCAGTTACCTATTATTTAAAGAAAAGGTGTCAAGAAAAGCTTTTGCAGGGATTATGATAGCCATTGTAGGAAGCATCATCATTTCAACCGGCAATTCAACTCTGGGTACGAATGTATTGTTAGGGGATATACTTGCCTTGTTAGGGGCAGTTTTTATCGCAGGATACTTATTGATAGGTCGTGTTGCCAGACAAAAGCTGACAGTGACAACATATACCTTTTTAGTATATCTCAGTTCGTTGATAACCCTGCTGATCATGGTGTTGATTGCCGAAATTCCACTATTTCCTTATTCGGGGAAGGATTTGCTTATTTTCCTAGGATTGGCGGTATTTTGTACTCTGCTGGGTCATAGTATTTTTAACTGGGCACTTGCACATGTAACCCCTACATTTATATCTACCGCAGTTTTGGGAGAACCGGTTGGGGCAATAATATGGGCTATGATATTTTTTGCAGAGTTTCCAACGCTATGGCAGTATGCAGGCAGCGGTATTATTATGTTAGGCATATATATATACTCCAAATATAATGATGTGGGACAGAAGAGAATCAAAAATACAGAAGCTATATTAGAAAATCGATAATAACAGGAAATATCAATCAAATGCTATAATAAAGTTGCTTAATCAAGTTTCTATTTGCAAGGTGTAGAAAAAATTTTTAGTTTGAAACACGAACAAATACGGTACAAGGAATTTGTTTATGACATGTATACAAACATTTTTGGCTGTACTTCATAGACGAGAATTAGAAACCAATCATACATTCTGTCTGGCAAATGTATTGCTATTGTAAATGCAATAGAGTATAATAACGATATGGAAGGAGTGATTGGTTATGGCAAAGACAACAAATTTATATGTAAGACTTGAACCAGGACTTAAAGAAGAAGCAGAATCTATTTTGGAGCAATTAGGTATTCCTGTATCTAATGCAGTGAATATATTTTTGAAACAGGTTGTTATGCAGAGAGGAATTCCTTTTGACGTCAAGCTTCCGGCCAAAAAACCTCTGGGAGTTACTGGTTTAACTGAATCCGAGCTGAACACGGAATTGGAAAAAGGATTTGTAGATTTGGTGCGTGGGAATACAAAACCTGCTGCGAGCGCATTTTCGGATATCCGTAGGGATTATGGCATATGAAATACAAAGTAATTTTGACCGAACAGGCAGCTACCGATTTGAGAAGTATCTATGAATATATTGCATTTACCCTGCTTGAACCTAGGATAGCAGCAGGGCAATTTGAGAGAATTGAAAAAGGTATATTGAGTCTGAATGAAATGCCGGAGCGGTTTCGTTTGTTTGAAAAAGAGCCATGGCGTAGCAGAGGACTTTGCCAAATGCCTATAGACAATTTCGTTGTGTTCTATATTCCGAAAATTGAGGACAAAACAGTTACTGTTATTCGTGTTTTATATGCTGGCATGGATATTGATAAGCAGTTTTACAAGACCAATATATGATTGTATGTAAATAACGATACTGCATATATAGCATCTTCAAAAGCGAAGGTGCTTTTTTCTTGCCCATTTTTAGGAGGTGGCAACATGTATTGTTTTTGGAGCATTGTACTTGGAGGCATTTATAAATAATTATGCTTTCAGAAAACTTGATAGAAAATTGTTTGAATATGTAGATAAACTTGATTTAAAAGTAGGTTTTAATGTTAAAGCCTATTTAGAGACATTAGAGCAAAAACTTATATTGAAAATACTGCTATTCGAAAATTACCTGATGTTCATACTGAAGAGGTTAGTGTGTAGCAGTGAATGATAATTGTTGTACAGACTCAGACCAATATATAAGTAAGTAAGAGAGCTTTTACTTACTCTGGGTATTCGGTATATTGAAAAATTTTTTTTTATAATCACAAAAAATATTCTCATAAATTTGTTTTTGTGGTATTCTTAACTAAAATTCGGAACGTTTCTGTCAAACACTGTTTCACATTATTTTTATTGAAAGGACTATAAGGAATAAAGACGAGGGACGGGAAGATAGTGATATTGATTTGGCAATATACACAGAAGAAGTGCTCAAGAGAGATGATCTTTTTATTTTGAGTAATACTCTTGCATTCGAGGTAAAAATGGATGTGTAGATTGTGCATTTAAAGAATATCAGCACAGTCTTTGCAGCTCAGATCGTTGGGACGAAAGAAATATTGTATTGTGAAGATGAAATTCTTATGGGAAATTATGATATGAGGGTGTTCAAAGAATATGCGAAGCTCAATGAAGAGAGAAAGATTGTGTTAGATGCTATTGAAAAGGATGGAAAAGTATATGGTTAAGGATGTTTTGTATAATAAGATCGGTATAATTGAAAGATGAAAGATTTGCTCTTAACAATATA
The DNA here is from genome assembly GCA_018335765.1 of Alkaliphilus sp. Classification (GTDB taxonomy): domain Bacteria; phylum Bacillota; class Clostridia; order Peptostreptococcales; family Thermotaleaceae; genus JAGXRU01. Next base: position 3,711 of record JAGXRU010000064.1, on the reverse strand, counting down.
GCTACTGATGAGAAAGAAGTTATTCAGGCTGGTGTTATTCAAAACTTTGAGTTAACTTATGAACTCTGTTGGAAATTTATGAAAAGATGGCTTGAGTTAAACCTTATGATTGGATTAATGGATGGAACAATAGGTAAGGAATTGTTTAGAAATGCTCTTGAGAATAAATTGATATCTGACTTTTTTTCATGGGTTAGATACCACGAACTTAGAAATACTAATTAATAGAGTATATTTCATAACGTTCAATGCTTAGTAGTCTGAAAATTAGTAATAAATGATATACTGTAAATAACATGATACGATAATGGTGCAAGCAAAGCATGTAAAGCAGGTGTTTAAATGGATCAAGGTTTATTTAATAGATTGTGTGACTATTTAGGTAAGAATAATAATATTGTTTTTGCATATGTTTTTGGCTCTTTTGTTAACTATGATAAATTTAATGACATTGATTTAGGAATTTTTTTAGCTGATAGCAGGATTGATACGCTTGAATATTTAAATTTCAAAAGAGAATTGATGGATATAACTTCGTTAGAAGTTGATATTGTGATTTTGAATAAAGCAAACGCTCTTATAAAACGTGAGATTTTTAAAGATGGTGTGCGGCTTTTTTCTAGAAATAGAGAATTAGAAAGTGATTTTATTGTACATTCACTGTTTGAATATGAGGATATGAGAAAATACTATGCTCTTTCGTATAATTCAATGATAAAGAATATTAGAAAAGAGGTTAGTACAGATGGTTAAAGTAGATAAGAAAATGGTTTATGATATAATGCTAAATCATCTATCAGATTTCGAAAGATATATTTTGATTATAAATGATAATTTTATTCAGCCAAGTTCCATAAGGTAAGTATATCAAGGGGGAATTATTGTTGACATTGTGTTTGCAAACTAATTTCCTTATTTATCCGGTTATTTTTCCGGTTTGTTCTATGTATAAAGTGCAGTTTTTTGATTGCCTAAGACATACATTTTCACTAGATAGATCTTATTGCTGTTAGAAAATCGATAAAAACAGGAAGTATCAATCAAATATTATAATAAAGTTGCTTAGTCAAGTTCCTATTTGTAAGGTGAAAATAGATGGAAGATATGACTTTTCAATTGCTCGGAAAATGCATGTAGAATTAGTATCTTTAAAAATAGGAGTTAATAATAAGTTTGACGAAATGCATGAAAGATTAAAGAACATAGAATTAAATCAAGAAGAATTGGAAGATAAGTAATAGAAGCATATGAAAGCCATTTCATAAATGGAAAGAGCCCAAAACTTCAAGACTCTATCTAACTTCAAGAAGCTTGATTATTTTCATCAATATCTAAACTAAACCAAAATTCGGAGCCCTTTTGTACTTGTGATGTAAAATAAAGAGCTGAACCATGGGCTTCAATGAAGGATTTAGCGATAAATAATCCTAATCCATAGCCTTTTGTGTCATTATGTTGATTTCTAAAGAACATGTTGTAGATCTGATCCATATCCTCTGTGGGGATTCCTATACCTTCATCTATTACTCTAAATGTTAGATTTTTATTTTCCTGAAGTATATATACTTGAATCCGACAGCCTTTGCTGGAAAATTTCACAGCATTACTTAATAGATTATTCCATACACGATTGATTTTGATTGAGTCTATGTGGAGGACACCTTCCCCACTCATATTCATTCCTTCAAATTTTCTATCAGAATCTATTGCAAATTGTTTTGCGGTTTCAAATAGCTTTGATGAAAATTCTCTAGCATTTATCTTTTCTGTATAGAGCTTTGGAATATATTGAGCTTCATAGGCTGAGTCCAATATATCGCAAGTGATTCTTTCAATATCCTCAGCACTGGTATATATTCCTTCAATAAAAGCATTTTTAATATCTGTGTCATCTATGGTTCCTGACATAATACCCTTTGCATAACCCTTAATCAATGTAATAGAGGTCTTTAGGTCATGGGATAGGTCAGAAATAAACTTAGCGGTTCTTCCGCTGGTTTCATCTATGGTGAGGGACAACTCCTTGGAGGTCTTGACAATCCTCTCATTCTCATAATTAAATTGATTTATGATGGAAGAAAGAAACTCTTTCAACGTTCTCAAGGATTTTGCCAGATTGCGAATTTCATCATCGGATTTTACTGGGTTTATATCCTGTTCAATGTGTGATAATTGGTTCTCTGTGTTCTTAAAACTATTTATGGAGTTAGTGACCGTTTTAGAAATCAATAATTTACTCAAGGCAGCATTATTAATATATTTTGTAATAGCAACTATAGGTATTGAGATCTTATTAGAAATATATGTTCCAACAAAAATGGCCAATATGGTGGTAAAAATACCTATGGTTATAACGTCGATTAATAGGCTCGCTGATTTTTCTTGGAGCTCTGATTCGGGTAGGACAGCAATAAGCACCCAATTATTACTTTCTATTAGCTTATATATCTGTAGCTCCTTTATGCCATTTTTTGTATACTTTCTTCTAATTATTAAATTGTCAGTATTACCATAGTTAATTTGTCCAAATTCATTGGGAATATCATAGTTCATGGGGGTTGCTTCTGTGGCAATGAGTTTTTCATTGGGATGAGATAAGATCAGGTTATTGGAGTCAATAATAACGTAATAGCCTGTTTTCCCCAGCTCAAAACCCTCTATGGAGTTGGAGATAAATTCTGCATAGATTGAGACTCCTGCATAGGCCAAAACTTCATTGTTTGAATCCAAGATGGGACTGTAATGATAATTAATGAGCCATCGGACTTGGCAATTAATATATCACTAGTGACGGTTTTTTTGGAAGCATTAGATTCTTTGAAGTAATCTCTGACTGATAAATCAAGGTTCATGGCTTCGTTCATGGTAGTTGAAACTACTAGACCATTTTTATTGAGAATAAATAAATCCATATAGTGATTTTCTGTTTTGTTTTTACTTTTCATCGCTTCTGTAAGGTGATGATCTAGGGTACGTGCACTGATTCTTTTTTCAAGAAAACTTCTAACCTTTAGGTCTAAAGCCAACTTTTCTGTTTCTAGCTGAGTGATCTTAATTAGCAAATCAATGTTTTCCTGAGCTCTGTCCAATTGTGACTCCATTAAAATTTCTGCGTCTTGGTTGATGATGGAAGCGGAACGATTATAGATGGTATAACTTGTTAAAATGATAAGAAAGATGATGATGGAACAGATCGTCAAGGTGATTCTTTTTTTAAGACTCATGTGCACCTCCTATTAGACAAAAATTTAAAAAGTGTCTATATCTACCGACTGAATTGTCGATATAGACACTTTTATTTTATCACAAAAGTGATGCCTAGGGTAATTAACTACCTAATTAATTGTAGTCCATTAGAAGAGTAGAAAAGCAATAGGTGCAGCTAATAGCAATGAAAGAATGGTTCTTTCTATCCATATTATTATGATCTCTTTAAGTGTAATAGGTATTTCTGTTGATAAGAGACATGGAATTGAAGCTGAGAAAAATAATATGGAGGAAACAGAAACCACTCCAGTGACGAATTTTGTAGTCATTGGAGCATCTGCCACTAATAATGCAGGTAAGAACATTTCAGCGATCGTCAAAGCAGCAGCTTTAGCAGCCAGCATTGGTTCTGGTATCCTTAATAATAGTGTAAAAGGATAGAATATATATCCTATGATATCAAATACTGGAGTATATTTTGCCAAGAGTAGTCCTAATAAACCT
>JAGXRU010000063.1 GCA_018335765.1 Alkaliphilus sp. | reverse complement strand
AGGGCAAACATAAGAAACAGTCTGGTGGACATGGACAATATGGAGATGTAAAAATAAGGTTTGAACCAGTAGGTGAGCCTTTTGTCTTTGTAGATCAGGTTGTTGGCGGTTCGGTTCCTAGAAACTATATACCTGCTGTTGAAAAGGGTTTAAGAGAGTGTTTGGATAATGGGGTATTAGCAGGATTTCCGGTTGTAAACGTCAAAGCTACACTTTATGACGGTTCCTATCATGATGTGGATTCCTCAGAGATGGCATTCAAGATTGCTGCATCCATGGCTTTCAAAAAAGGAATAGAGATGGCAAAACCAGTGCTGTTGGAGCCAATCATGCATGTAGAAATAATTGTGCCTGAGGAATATATGGGTGATATTATGGGGGATATGAACAAGAGAAGAGGAAGGATTCTCGGTATGGAGCCACTTGAAGACGGAACTCAAAAGGTTGTTGCTGAAGCACCTCAAACAGAGTTGTTTAAATATGCCACTGATTTAAGATCCATGACCCAGGCAAGGGGTAGTTTTACGATGCAATTTGAAAGATATGATGAAATGCCACTGCACTTGAGTCAAAAAGTGATCGATGAAGCTGAGAAAGAAAAATAGGAAATATATAAAGAGAGATGACATAATATTTGTGTCATCTCTCTTTGTATTATATACATAAGCCTGAGCAAAAGTTAAAGAATAGGCTTATATAAGAGAAGAAGATAAGATTAATAGGGCATCAACCATATTGGGTGGTGCCTTTTCAAAAAATTTAATCAAGCATCATTTTGATTAAATTTCGGATTTTAAAAAGAGTAAGTGCCCCATTCCAATGTAAGAAGGCTAGATTAGTATATATTATGATATTTATATTACAGGAGAGTAACAATAGTTATTACACCAGTTCAGAATTACAATTCAAATAAATTACGTATTTTATTCATGAATACACTATTGTCAAGCACATGTTGTTTTAAGTAAGAAATATACGGGTATGTCACTGTAAATTCTAAGGAATTTATGATAAAATTTTCCTAGAAGAGATGTGAAAATAAAAAAAACAGGTTGCAAATATAACCTATAAGTTATATTATATAAATAAGAGGAGATACTAAACAGTGAACGAGAGAAATGTGATTGATAATATTGTTTATCCTTTTGGTTCAGTATATCCAACTGAATATATAAAGGTTTACCACTTGTTAAATGATGAGTTGAAAGATATGCTTGAAAATAGTGGATACAAAAAAACATTTTCGAGTAAATACCAAAAGAGTTTAAGGTTTTTGGAAGGGTTAAAAACAAGATGTTGTTTGGGTAATAGCGAGTTATTTGAGAAGTTACTTGACGAAGATAACTTATATAGTATTAGACTATTTGGTGAAAAAAACATAAGAATTTTATTTTCATTTATTACTATTAAGGGTAACAGTAAGGCTATTTTATTAAATGTTTTTGAAGAAAAGAATAAAACTGATTATGAAAGCGGTAAAAGAGTTGCTAATACTAGAAAAAATGAAGTAATCATTGCTTTTAACAGTTAGGAGGGAGCAAAATGATAATAAATGATATTTTAAAAGATCCTTGGGATATTTTTGATGATATTGATGAGCAAACAAGACAAGAGTTTGAGTTATCTGATATACTTGTGAACATCGCTTGCAAAATAATAAATTACAGGCTAGATAACAATATGACCCAGAGAGACTTGGCAAACAAATTAGACATAACACAAGCAATGGTGTCAAAAATAGAGAGTGGTGAGTACAATCCTTCTATAGAATTTCTATTTAAGATTTCCAAAAAACTAGATTGGAGATTCGGTATAACTTTTGAGGAGAATTATAGTAATGTTTCAGTTCAATATAATATTGACAAAGCACAAGCAGAAGAAGAAAATGAAGAAATAGAAACGTTGAAGGGGCTTGCTGCATAATGAAAACGGATAAAATAATGGCTGATTTTCAATTTTTAAATAACAAAGTAATAGAATTTCATATACAGAATAATTTATTAAACACAGAAGATAAAACAATTAAAATCGATTGTGATATGGATTATGAAATTGTAAGTTGCAACGAATTTGAAGATCGCTATCTAGGGATTGTTGATTTTATTGTTGACTTAAGTGGAAAAATCAGAGATAATGAAGCTTTTAAAATTCGTTTAATAATGAGAGGTAACTTTGTTGGCTCGAAAATTAAACTTTCTATAAATAGTTTCGAAGGAATGCTTGAAGTAAACGGAACAGCAACATTATCTCAAATTTCAAGAGCATATCTTACTTCAGTAACTTCATTATCAGGCATGTTTCCTATTAATGTACCTATGGTCAATATTTATGCTATGAAAAAATATAAAGAAAAAAGCTTAGACAATAAATCTCAGTAATATAGGTATATTTTTACTAACTGTTCATAAGCAACTCACTAATTTATTATATATATTTCCATGTCAATTACTGAGCAAATTTGCTCGTTTTTACAAGTTTGTTCAAAAGTTTATCAAACGTCAGAGAGAAATTCCTCTGACGTTTTTTGGTGCGCCAGGCATGGCAATTAACTAGGTGGTGAAAGTCCACTGTGGGGGTCTGTAGTTACCAACCACTAGCTGAAGACAAGGTATCCATCGCAAGGTGGAGCTGAAGGAAGTCCTAGGCAAAATTCCGACCCAAGGAACACGAACATTCTCAGGCAAGCTATTTGTGGATGAGTCTGCCAAACAAGACAAAGTCCTATAACTACACGGAACGAATAGGTGTAAAGAATGTCGGTACATGGTAAGGAAAGTGAATTGTTGTCTTACCCTGGGAGATCTCATGGACATGTATAGATGAATTTTTAAACATGGTCGAAAACGGTTTATCATGAGAAGTCAGCAGAGGTCATACTACCAGATAAAATTAATGATATCTGGGAAGGACTGAACATTAGGAGGCGATAGTAAATGAAAGTTACTGATAAAGAAATTGAATACAGCCAACTTCGTATTAACAATGAAGACTCACTGCAAGAGGATAGTGCGGAACACGAAAATAATGTAGGAGTGTATGGTTCTTTAAGGATAACTGAAAACAACATCACCAACGGATTCGTGGTACAAGACAGATTACTAGAGAGAATGATGGAAAAGGAAAACGTCAGAGTTGCTTAATCAAAAAGGAAAATGGCCATTACTGTCGAATATATAATAAGAATGAGCTGATAATATGCCATTCATCGAAGGTGAAGATAGAAATCAGACAAATTTATTACCTAATACATTGGAGGATTATGGTAGTCCATATAATTCTGTAAGAGCGATTGACGTTGATGTAAATGGTTTAAATTTAGAAGAAATGGGTTTCGAAGTTTTTTCTGGACAGAATGCTGGGCATAAACCATATAAGCGAGAAAGCAAGACGAGCACCTCGATTTTCACAGAAATAATCACCATATATTTTCAATCAAAAGAGCTGCAGAAATGTGGCTCTTTTATTGTAATCAATTATGGATTCGGTTGAAACGAAACCTTCGAATTGAATTAAGAATAACAGGGTATTATCATAAAGGATTTATGCTTTCTTTAAAAAATTACAAGGTAACATTATCAAAAATAAACACATTTAATTAAAAATGTCGCTTGATTAAATTGAAATTTTTGGTTAAAATAAAATTAAAAGTCAAAGATAGTCAAAGAGGGGTAAGATGTCAAAAATAAGTGATATTATTGAAATTTTTATTAAGGAGCTTCTTGAAGAAGATAATGAACTAGGCGTGGAAATACAACGCAATGAGCTGGCAAACCATTTTAACTGTGCTCCATCTCACATAAATTATGTTCTAACCACTAGGTTCACTATGGACAAAGGATATTTAATTGAAAGCAGGCGTGGTGGTGGTGGTAATATAAAAATTTTAAAATTAAATATTGACAAAAATACCTTTGTACAAATATTAATTGATGAAATTGGGGAAAACATTGGTAAAATGCAGGCGGCTTCAATGATTGACATGTTAAAGGATAGAAATTTAGTGACAGAAAGAGAAAGTTTTATTATGGCTGCAGCTATTAGCGATAGGAGTATAAACACGCCTATTAATATTAAGAATGAAGTTAGGGCAAATATATTGAAAAGTATGATTATAACCATCTTTAATCATAAGGGGAGGAAGTAAAATGTTATGTGAAAACTGCAACAAAAAACCTGCTACAGTGCACTTAACAAAAATTTTAAATGAAAAAAAAGCTGAACATCATTTGTGTGAACAATGTGCTACTCAACAGGAAGGGGTATATTTTGATACGTCCTACTCTATTAACAATTTTCTAACAGGGTTATTGGATTCAATTCAAGATTCGCCTATTAAGATTGATTATATACAGACAACAAAATGTGATAAATGTGGAATGAACTATGGGAAATTTAAGCAGCTTGCCAGATTGGGCTGTTCCCAATGCTATAATGCTTTTCAAGAAAAACTGGGACCCTTGGTTAAAAGAATACAAGGCAATGAAATTCATGTGGGAAAAATACCGAGGAAGGCTGGCGGTGCTATTCTGACTAAGAAAGAAATCAAGAGCTTGAAGGTGCGTTTGGATGAAGCCATTAGGAAGGAAGATTTCGAACATGCTGTATTATTAAGAGATGAAATCAGAGAATTGGAAAGTAAATTAGGTGATTAGGGGATGACTGCAATGACTAAATGGATTAATGAAGTTGGACCTCAAAATGATATTATTATAAGCAGTAGAATTAGATTGGCTAGGAATATTCGGGACTATCCTTTCCCTATCGCTCTGATAAAGAGCAAGAGCAAAGAAATAATTAAGGAAGTCTCTGATTCGGTCATTTCAGGATGTGAAATTCTCAAGAACGAATTCCTTTTGCAGGAGATGGAGTTTTTAAATCCGCTAGATAGGCAGGTGCTTATGGAAAAGCATCTTATCAGCCCTAACTTAATTTCCAACGCAGATAAGGCTGCTGTAATGATGAACGGCGATGAATCTATTAGTATTATGATTAATGAAGAGGATCATATCAGAATACAGTGTCTATTGCCAGGATTGCAGCTTGATGAGGCTTGGAGCATGGCAGATAAGGTGGATGATCTTTTGGAAGAAAGAATAAGTTATGCTTTTGATGAACAACTGGGCTATTTGACCTCTTGTTTAACAAATGTCGGTACCGGGATAAGAGCTTCAGTAATGGTGCATTTGCCTGCTCTTACTATGACAGGATATATTAATCGGATTTTGCAGGCTGCAAATCAGATAGGTCTTGCTGTTCGAGGTATATATGGCGAAGGAACTGAATTTGCAGGCAATGTCTTTCAAATTTCCAATCAATTAACCCTAGGAAGAAGTGAATTGGATATAATAGGAAACCTGAAGGACGTTAGTAGGCAGATCATTCAAAAGGAGAGAGATGCCAGAGCAACGTTAATAGAAAATAGCAAACTTCAGCTAGAGGACAAGGTATGCAGATCCTATGGAATTCTTGCAAATGCAAGAATATTAACTTCACAAGAAGCGATGAAGCTGCTTTCTGATGTTAGATTGGGAATTGATATGGGTATAATAAACGGTATAAAATGCAAAAATTTAAACCAAATTATGATAATGACACAGCCCGCATTTCTTCAGAAACTTGCAAACAAGGCATTGAGTACAAATGAACGAGATACAAGGCGGGCAAGCTTGGTTAGAGAAAAACTTGGAAGTGAATAAAGTTTTAGAATATCAGGATATTAAGATGTTTGGAGGGATTATTTATGGCTATGTTTGGTAGATTTACTGAGAAGGCTCAAAAAAGTATTTTGTTAGCTCAAGAGATGGCACAGGAGTTTAAACATAATTATGTAGGAACTGAACATCTGCTTTTGGGATTACTAAAAGAAGGGGATGGAATTGCAGCAAAGGCCTTGATAAATATGAACGTGAGCGTTGACAAATTAAAGGAAAAAATAATTGAAGTGGTAGGCGATGGACAGGAAGAGGTTGTTCAATTAATGGGTTTTACTCCAAGAACAAAACGAATTTTTGAGTTAAGCTTCGCTGAAGCACGGAGATTGGGACACAGTTATATAGGGACGGAACATCTGTTGTTGGGATTAATGAGAGAAGGAGAAGGTATCGCTGCAAAAATATTAATTGACAGTGGTGTAAGCTTAACGAAAGTCAGAGAAGAGGTTATGAAGCTGTTAGGAAACCCTGCTCCTAAAAATGGTGATGAACCTCCTTTTGTGAACCGTCATCAGAATACTCCAAACTTGAATGAATATGGCAGGGATTTAACCGATATGGCAAAGGAAAGTAAACTAGATCCTGTTATAGGAAGAGAAAAAGAGATTGAGAGGGTAATCCAAATACTAAGCAGAAGGACTAAAAATAACCCTTGCTTAATAGGGGAACCCGGAGTTGGTAAAACAGCTATAGCAGAGGGATTAGCCCAGAGAATAGTGGCTGGTAATATTCCGGACCTGCTTAGAAATAAGAGGGTGGTTACTCTTGATTTAGCTTCCATGGTGGCTGGATCTAAATATAGGGGCGAATTTGAAGAAAGACTTAAGAAAGTTATGGAAGAGCTTAGGAAAACGGGAGATGTCATACTTTTTATTGATGAAATACATACCATAATTGGCGCTGGAGGAGCAGAAGGAGCCATAGATGCTTCAAACATACTCAAACCGGCATTAGCAAGGGGTGAACTACAGGCGATTGGTGCGACTACCTTAGATGAATATAGAAAGCATGTAGAAAAGGATTCAGCGTTGGAAAGAAGATTCCAGCCAATAACAGTTGACGAACCTAGCGTTGAAGAAACAATTCAAATATTGAAGGGTTTGAGAGATAGGTATGAGGCTCATCATAGGGTAAAGATTACTGATCAAGCGCTCAAGGCTGCCGCAGAGCTTTCACATCGATATATAAACGATAGATTTTTACCCGATAAAGCTGTTGATTTAATGGATGAAGCAGCGTCAAGAGTAAGGCTACGAATCATCACACAACCACCTGAATTAAATCACTTAGAAGAAAAGCTGGAGGAATACGCAAAGGAAAAGGAAGAGGCTATCAGTACGCAAGACTTTGAGAGAGCGGCCGGGGTTAGGGATAAAGAAAAACAGGTTAAGGAGGAACTCTATAATCTGAAAAACAGATGGAAGAAAAATCAGACAGATCAAGCTACGGTTGGAGAAGAGGAGATTGCCGAGATAGTATCAGGCTGGACTGGTATTCCGGTCAGAAAGTTGGCTCAGGAAGAATCAAAAAGGCTTTTAAATATTGAAGAATTGCTTCATGGGAGAGTCATTGGTCAGGAGGAGGCCGTTAAGGCTGTATCAAGGGCAATTAGACGAGCAAGGGTAGGACTAAAAGATCCAAAAAGACCTATTGGTTCATTTATATTCCTTGGACCTACCGGGGTGGGAAAGACAGAGTTGTCTAAAGCTTTAGCAGAAGTAATCTTCGGTGATGAGGATGCAATGATAAGGGTTGATATGTCCGAGTATATGGAAAAGCATGCAGTGTCAAGGTTGATCGGTTCGCCGCCGGGATATGTTGGTTATGATGAGGGCGGACAACTAACTGGAAAAGTAAGAAAAAAGCCTTATTCGGTTATATTGTTTGATGAAATAGAAAAAGCACATCCTGATGTATTTAATATATTGCTTCAAATATTAGATGATGGAAGACTAACTGATGGCAAGGGAAGGATAGTAGATTTTAAGAATACTGTTATCATTATGACTTCAAATGTTGGTGCTCATACAATCAGAAAACAAAAGACCTTAGGATTTTCAGGAGCCATGCAAAATGAAAAACATGATGCCTACGAAAAAATGAAAGACAATGTAATGGGTGAACTCAGAAAAACATTTAGACCAGAGTTTTTAAACAGAATAGATGAGGTAATAGTATTCCACGCCCTAGACCAAGAGCATATCAATCAAATCGTGGAATTAATGATTAAAGATCTTGAAAAAAGAATGAAAGAATTGAATATCAAGCTAGAAGTATCTAAGGAGGCGAAAACCTTTCTAGGCGAAAAGGGTTTTGATCAGGAATATGGAGCTAGACATCTAAGGAGAGCCATAACTAAAATGGTGGAGGATCAATTATCAGAAGAAATGCTTAGAGGAAAAATAACTAAGAATGATAATATTTTAGTGGACATGCAAGAGAATAAGATTATATTTTCCCAAAAATCACAACTCTTAAAATAAGTCTGTACAGGAGGGTTTATAACCCTCCTGTAGGTCTGCCTGCCCTTTGGTGGACTAAGAGTGTAAAAGGCTATTCATAATAGCCTTTAGTTATGTAAAATCAGAATTAAAATACGTTAAATCATGTTGTATACACAATACATCTGTGTTAATATAATATAAATTTGCGAATCGAATACAAATGCAGAAATTGATGAAACTATGGAAAATTTAAAAAACTTTATGGAATAGTTAAAATAGAATTGATTGCTATGGAATAAGGGGAGTATGTCACACCTGTGAAGAATATAAAGAAAAATAATGAGGATAAGGGGAGGAAATTATCATGAGGTGGCAAGGGTTAATACAACAATATAAGGAATATTTACCTATTAAAGAGGATAGTAAAATTGTGACATTGAATGAAGGAAATACTCCGCTTATAAAAGCAGAAAATCTTGAAAAAGAAATGCCGGGGCTTGAGATATATTTAAAATATGACGGTTTAAATCCAACTGGTTCCTTTAAAGATCGTGGTATGACCATGGCGGTAACGAAGGCTGTTGAATCGGGTTCTAAGGCAATTATTTGCGCTTCTACAGGCAATACTTCAGCTGCTGCCGCAGCTTACGCAGCGAAGGCGGGTATTCGGTGTATAGTCATCATACCTAATAAAAAAATAGCCTTGGGTAAGCTTGCACAGGCAATTGCATATGGAGCAGAGATCATAGCTATTGATGGGAATTTTGATGATGCCCTTAATATGGTAAAAGAAATATCTGAAAAACATCCAATCACATTAGTTAATTCAATAAATCCTTTCAGGATAGAAGGACAAAAAACTGCAGCATTTGAGGTCTGTGACCAATTAGGAAAGTCTCCTGACTACTTGTCTATACCTGTGGGTAATGCAGGTAATATTACAGCCTATTGGAAGGGGTTCAAGGAATATGAAGGCTTGAATAAAATCAATGAGCTTCCAAAAATGCTAGGATTTCAAGCCTCGGGAGCAGCACCAATTGTTGAAAATAGAATATTTGAAAATCCGGAAACAATAGCCACTGCCATAAGAATAGGCAATCCGGCGAGTTGGAAAAATGCAGTGCTTGCATTAGAGGAATCTGGCGGATCGATTGATAAAGTGTCAGATGAGGACATATTGAAAGCCTACCAGATGTTGGCTAGTAAAGAAGGTATTTTTGCGGAGCCTGCGTCTTGTATATCTGTAGCAGGGATTTGTAAGCTTTACAAAGAAGGAAGAATTGAGAGCAACAAGACTGTTGTATGTATTTTAACGGGAAATGGGTTGAAGGATCCTGATATTGCGGTCAATCTGGGAGGAAAGATCAAAGAATTAGGGACTGATTTCAAATTAATTGAAAAAGAGATTGTGGGGCAATTGCTATGAAACCTTTTATATTAAAAGTGCCTGCAACTACCGCTAACATGGGATCTGGATTCGATACAATAGGCATGGCATTGAAGCTGTTTAATGAATATGAAGTGGAAGAAATCTCTAAGGGAATTGAAGTCGTTGGAACTGAGAACATATCACTAGAAAATAACTTGGTTTATTCCAGTATGCTAAGAACCTTAAAAAAATACGGACATATGATTGATGGAATCAGGATCTGTGCAAAAGAGATCAATATACCTATAAATGGAGGACTTGGCAGCAGTGCGGCAAGCATTGTGGGTGGCATTATGATTGCTAATCAAATTATGGGAAATAATTTGACCTCTCATGACATCATCTGTCTGGGAACGGAAATAGAAGGACACCCTGACAATATAGCGCCTGCTGTTTTGGGAGGATTGACGGTTTCTATTTATGAAGAGGGAAATATTACTTGTTCCAAAGTTAAGGTTCCAGAAAATTTAAGATTTGCTATAATGTTTCCAACCTTTTCAGTATCTACCCAACATGCCAGAAATGTTCTCCCTGCACTATATAGCAAGAGCGATTGCATATTCAATATATCAAGGGTAGCTTTGCTTATTGCAGCCATGAGTAACGGAGAAACAGATAAACTAAGAATGGCAACTGAGGATAGAATACATCAGCCTTATAGGGCTATATTAATACCTGATATGAACAACGTTTTTTCCCATGCCAAAGAACTGGGGGCAAAAGCCGAGGTGATTAGCGGGTCTGGTTCAACTTTGATGGCTATAATTGATGAGAGCAATAGAGATTTCCAAGAGGGCATGCAGAAATATCTAGACACATTAAAAGAAAAATGGGTTGTGAAAGTATTGGAAGTAGATACAGAGGGTGCAACGATAAAATGATCGCCATATGAGTTAATTATATGGCGATCATTTGTAAGTGTAATTGCGAATAATTGCAAAGTTGACTACATAATATCAAAAGTATAAAATCAGTATAGATAGGGTATAGTCCTAAATAATAGAGTATGCGGAGGGCACAATGTCTAAGAAGCCCAAAATAGTTCATGTCTGCCAAAGTTGTGGATATGAAAGTCCTAAATGGATGGGACAGTGTATATGCGGAGCTTGGAATACCATGATTGAAGAAAAGTCAATTAATCAGGAAAGCTACAAAAAATCTCCTACCATAACTAATTCTCTAAAACCACAATATATTAATGAGATAAAGTTTGGCATCCATCAGAGAATAGATACAAGTATTGAGGAGTTAAACAGAGTATTAGGAGGTGGATTGGTGAAAGGCTCGTTAACCTTGATTTCTGGGGAGCCTGGAATTGGCAAATCTACACTTCTATTACAAGTTGCGAAAATGATTGCAGAAAGATATGGAAGGGTACTATATATATCAGGTGAAGAATCTGAAGAACAGATTAAAATGAGGGCAGTTAGATTAAACGCTCTTGCTGAGAACCTTATGGTTGTATCAGAAACCAATATGGATATAATAGATGGTTACATTTCTGAGATTCAACCGAGTTTTATCATTGTTGATTCCATTCAAACACTTTTTAAGTCGGAATTGTCGTCTGCCCCTGGCAGTGTATCTCAAGTCAGAGAGTGTGCCAATAACTTGATGAGGATTGGAAAGACAAAGAATATTCCGATTTTTATTGTGGCACATGTCACAAAATCAGGTGAATTGGCTGGTCCCAAAATACTGGAGCATTTGGTGGATACGGTTATTCATTTTGAAGGAGAAAGAAATCAAGAATTTAGAGTTATAAGGGCTCTTAAGAATAGATTTGGAAATACAAGTGAAATAGGTGTATTTGAAATGAAGGAGGAAGGTCTAGTCGAAATACCGAATCCTTCAGAGATGTTTTTAGAAGGATTAACATCAGATACAGAGGGTGCCATGGTTATTGTAAGTATTGAAGGGAGTCGTCCTTTGTTGGTTGAAATACAGGCTCTGGTTGCGCCGTCTAATCTTGGGTTTCCTAGGAGGACATCTGTGGGTGTTGACTTGAACCGACTTAATATAATTCTTGCTGTATTGGAAAAAAAGGTGGGTCTATCATTGGCTAATCAAGATATATATGTTAATGTTGTAGGGGGTATAAAACCTGAGGGCACTTCCATGGATTTAGGATTAGCCTTGGCAATCTACTCCAGTGCAAAGGGCAGGCAAATTTCAACTTCTAAAACCATTGCAATTGGTGAGATAGGTTTAACAGGAGAGCTTAGGCCAGTGTTAAATACTGAAAAAATGATTAGGGAAGCTGCTAAGATGGGGTTTACTACTTGTATTGTTCCAGAGAGAAGCGAGAAAAAAATTCAAATAAACGAGCCTATGAAATTAGTTGGAGCTAAGACTTTAGCAGATGCCATTGGAATTTTATTTCCAAAAAGAAATAAATATAATGATTAATTTCTAAATTAACGAACAGATAGAAGTAACCCTAGGATTGTAATAGAGAGAAGTGAAAAAGCAAATTGGGAGGGCATTACAGTTGGTGAAAGAAGAGAGACTCAAAGACGAAGGAATCATAGAAGCTATTAGATTGATAGCCCCAGGAACACCACTTCGAGAGGGATTGGAAAATGTACTTAGAGCAAAAACCGGAGGATTATTAGTCATTGGTGATACACAAGATGTAATGAACTTAGTAGACGGAGGTTTTTATGTAAATATAGACTTTTCTGCTGCGTATTTGTATGAATTGGCAAAGATGGATGGTGCAATTATTATAAGCTCCGACAGGAAAAAAATATTATATGCCAATACGCAAATGATACCAGATCCATCCATACCTTCCTCGGAGACGGGTATAAGGCATAGAACAGCTGAAAGAGTCGCAAGGCAAACTGGGCTAATGGTGATCGCCATATCACAGAGAAGAAATATAATAACCCTTTTTAAAGGTTATTCTAAATACATCGTTCAGGACACAAACAAAGTATTAACCAAGGCAAATCAAGCTATTCAAACCTTGGAAAAATACAAAAAAGTACTAGATCAGGCAATGATTAATTTGATTGCCTTAGAATTTGAGGATTTGGTTACACTTCATGATGCGGCAACTGTGCTTCAAAGAACTGAGATGGTCATGAGAATAGTGTCGGAAATAAATAAATTCATATCCGAGCTAGGAAATGAAGGTCGTCTTGTGAACATGCAACTAGAGGAACTTCTTGCCAATGTGAAAGAAGATGGAAAATATGTTATTGAAGACTACAAGATATTCAATGAAGGAATTGATTATAAAGCAATTACTAGACAGATAAGAAATTTGTCTTCAGAGGAATTATTAGATTTATCAAATTATGGAAAAATCCTAGGTTATACCGGAGGAGTCAATGCTCTGCTAGATATTGCCATATCTCCTAGAGGCTATAGGATTCTCAGTAAGATTCCAAGGTTGCCAATGAGTGTAATACAAAATGTGGTATGTCATTTCAAGGATTTCCAAAAAATATTAAAGGCATCTATAGAGGATTTAGACGATGTGGAAGGCATAGGAGAAATAAGAGCAAGAAATATAAAAGAAGGCTTAAGGAGAGTTCAAGAACAGGTGTTGATGGACAGGCATATTCGTTAATAGGAATTATATAACCACCGTAGCAGATACCACGATGGTTATTGTTTTTTAGTAAAGGCTGAATTTTCCCAAGGTCTTTATGTTTTTCCATTGCTTTTCCATTATATCACTTAATTCAATATTAAGGGTACTGCTAACTGCAGCAAGATAAAACAAACAATTACCAATTTCCTGTTCTACCTTATCTCTGCAAACATCACATAACTCTCCAACGATATTATTACTTAAGAACTGATTGATTTCTTCGTAGGTAGCATCAGAGGGAACTTTTTGGTGTTTGCCTATGATTTCAATACAGCCACAGTTTGATGCTGATTTTACCACTGCCCTGTTTACTCGTGAACAGCTCTCTTGGAATTTTGTAATAACATCTAACAAACTTTTATGCCTAACTAGAACATTTGTCACATCTTCTTGAAATTGATTTAATGGGTCAAAATTCATTCTAAACACCTCTATTGGAAATTTTTTTATTGGAATTTTTTTAAAAAGATAATTCAAGCTTATTCTAGCATAAACTCTGTAAAATTAATAGCGGGGCAATCAAAATTTGAATGGAGTTTTCGTTTTTTAATAATTACAGAAATGTTAACCAATTTAGAAATAATAAAGAATTGAAAATGCAGATTTGGCAAATAAGAAAAATATGAAAATTGAAGAAAAGTAAGTTGACAACTATTGTTTGCATATGATAAAATATTATTTTCTTGACAGGGAAACTCTTGTTTTGTATACTGGATATAAAGCAATGTTTAACTTGGGAGGTTTTGCTTAATGTTTAGTATCGGTGATAAGGTTGTCTATCCTATGCATGGGGCAGGTATTATAGAATCAATAGAAGAAAAAGAGATACTTGGAAAGAAACGAAAATATTATATCATGAAAATGCCTCTGGGAGACATGAAAGTAATGATACCTCTTGACAATGTTGAAGATATAGGATTGAGGGAGATTATCTCCTTAACAGAAGTTGAACAAGTAATGGCGGTTTTAAATGATGATATATCCAAAATGCATATGAACTGGAATAGAAGATATAGGGCTAATATGGATAGGATAAAAAGCGGAGATATTTATGAAGTAGCCGCAGTTGTTAGAAATCTAATGCTTAGGGATAAAGACAAGGGTCTTTCGACAGGAGAAAGAAAGATGCTTGGAAATGCAAAACAAATACTGGTTAGTGAGTTGGTTCTTGCTAGAGGAATTGATGAAAAGAGTGCTGAAGAGTTGATCAATACAGCTGTTCAACCATAGTTTAAATGTGAAGCGTCGAACCGACGCTTTAATTTTTAACAAGTATAAGATTATTATTTATTATATAGGGTATAAAAATCAAGAATTGAAAATAAAAATATGAGAATGTTATTGAAATAAGATAGGATATAGTTATAGAATAAAATTAGCGTGGTTATACTTTTATGATAGGAGGTGAAAAATTTAATGTTTAATAAGATTATTAGAGGGGCGCTAACCTTAGCAGGTGCTTCGGCAGGACTTGCAATTTCAATGCTTCTTATTCGCCTAGGCGACCTGCAGGGTTTTGTAGAGCTTCCTCAGGTTACACCTCTTATGGGTGTGCTGATAAATGGTATAGGTATCATTGCAGGTGCAATATTGTTTTTTGTTTTGACTCCATGGCTTATGGAGAAAGGATTGCGTTCAGCCAACTGGGTAGAGGGTGAATTGCAAAAAATACCTACACAAGATATTATGATTGGAGCAATTGGACTTATAATAGGATTGATTATTGCTTACTTAATAAGTCAGTTACTAATGGGCATCCAAATATTTTTTCTGGGGACTATATTATCCGTACTGCTGTATATATTCTTAGGTTATTTAGGTGTTAGTATTGCCACAAAGAAAAGAGAAGATCAAGACCTTTTTTGGGCTCTGTTCAAACGAAATGCTCCTTCGAAGGATAGGCAATCAGGCAAAAAGGAAGAAAAGATTAAACCTAAAATTTTGGATACCAGTGTAATTATAGATGGTAGAATTGCAGATATTACCCAAACGGGCTTTGTAGAAGGTCCTATTATTATACCTGAATTTGTATTAGAGGAACTAAGACATATAGCTGATTCATCGGATAGTTTAAAACGTAACAGAGGACGCAGAGGTCTGGATATTCTTAACAGGATTCAAAAAGAGCTGCAAGTGGAGGTTAGAATTACTGACAAGGATTTTGAAGATGTGGCTGAAGTTGATATTAAGTTATTGAAACTAGCTCAGTTCATGGGAGGTACAGTTGTAACGAATGATTACAATCTCAATAAGGTTGCAGAGTTGCACGGGGTTTCTGTACTTAATATCAATGAACTTGCCAATGCTGTAAAGCCTGTGGTCATGCCAGGAGAAGAAATGATTGTTCAGGTGATTAAAGAAGGAAAAGAATCAGGTCAAGGAGTAGCATATTTGGATGATGGAACTATGATAGTAGTCGAAGGCGGAAGAAAACATATCGGTGAAACCATGGGAGTCTTAGTCACAAGTGTATTGCAAACAGCTGCTGGAAGGATGATTTTTGCAAAGCCAAAATCATTGATAGATAAAACGGCATAATCATTATTTGTATATTGGCTAGACAAAGCCCAGCTATTGCTGGGTTTTGCCATAATAACTACATATGATAACAGAAAAAATGAACAAGG